>JAFGRL010000187.1 GCA_016935195.1 Sedimentisphaerales bacterium | reverse complement strand
TTTTCAATTTGAGGGATTGTCGGAGAAATGTCTGGCAGCGTAAATAATAATTTTAACTTTTTTGGTTCCGGCTACGCCGGGTTAGGTCTTTACCACTTTACATTCTGATTGTCCTCTTTGTTTTGACATCAGGATGCAGTAGCTCTGATACCACTTTTAGAACAGACATTACCGGCAGGGTAAATCCGTGGACAGACCTCGAGTTCGGCAACAAGCCCGAGAACTTCCAGTTTGTCATAGTCTCCGACCGTACCGGAGGTCATCGACCGGGTGTTTTTGCCGATGCAATTGGCAAAATAAACCTGCTCCGGCCGGAGTTTGTTATCTGTATAGGCGACCTCATCGAGGGTTATACCGAGGACAAAGAAGAGATTGGGCGACAATGGCAGGAATTTGACGACCTAATAGAAAGGCTGCAAATGCCATTTTTTTATGTCCCCGGCAACCACGATATCGCCAATCAGCAAATGCTCGATGAATGGAACCGGCGATTTGGAAGACCATATTATCATTTCATCTACCATAACGTGCTGTTCTTATGTCTTGATACCGAAGGTGGATACAAAGAGCACAAAGAAAGCCAACTAAGCGATGAACAGATAGAGTACTTCCGCGGCGTCCTCTCAAAAAACCCAAATGTTCGATGGACGCTTATCTTTTTGCACAGGCCTTTGTGGGAACATGACAATCAAAGCTGGCTCGAATTTGAAGAGTTGCTCACCGAGAGCAATTACACGGTCTTTGCCGGCCACGAACACCAGTACGCAATGAATATCCGAAACGGACGAAAGTTTATAAGACTTGCCACAACCGGAGGCAACAGCTCACTAAATGGAACCACCGTCGGTGCATTCGACCATATAGTCTGGGCAACAATGACAGATTACGGACCGCTGCTGGCAAATCTTCTGCTCGATGGAATTTACGATGAGAATGTAACACCTTATCACATCGCCTCAGCAGCGAAATTTTTAAAAGAGAAAATCGACAGCGGAGAGGTTATACAGTCCGAGCCGATAACTATCGACCAGGAAATGTTCACCGAAGGTATCACGAAACTAAAATTTACCAACTTCTCCCCATTGCCGATGAAGGTAAAAGGCCGATTCAAATCCCGCCCCAACTTGAGCACAACACCCCAATCTATCGACACAACAGTACTGCCGCTGCTGTTCAAAACCATAGACGTTAAAGTCAAGGCGTCCGCACCGATAAAAGCCCAGGACCTTCTGCCCCTTGAATTTGAAGCCGCTATCACATACGAGTTCCCAGGCAAAGAACCCATCACAGCAAAAATCCCAGGCAAAGTTATCTTCAAAAAGCAGGCAGATTCTTGGCCAATGCCAACAAAATGAAGATATAAAGAGAAAGCACCCTTAGCAATAGTATTTAGTGTTTTATTAACTCAAACTGATTATATGAAAGTGCGTCTCCCGGCGGGTAAAATACGCTTGACAAAAGATGAACTTTCAGAGATGACCGATTGATGTTTTGAAATTGCCACGTTCCTTAGGAGCTCGCAATGACAATTTCTCAAATTACGTGCGACAGAGTAATATCATTGCCTTGTAAATCATCAACTGCCTATCGGGCGTATCTCGTCATTAGTAAAATAATCCGTCAATGTCTTCGGTAAGGGCTCTATATTTACGGCCTTATTTTGATTTCTAAGTGACTCTGTAGCGGCACAGCCGGCAGCAACAGCATTTCGAGCCGCAACCGCTGAGGTTGTTATTTTTGCATCGTTGCGAATGTAATCTAAAAACTCGGCAACTATTTTCGGATCGCTGCCTGCACTTGTTCCTTCCTCAGGCGGCATAAAGTACTGTTCATCGCCGTAAGGATTGTATGTTGTCCGGCGATTCCAGAGGCGAACAACACATTCGCCCGGGTGGTCACCAAAACTTTCAATACGCCCTTCGGTACCTATCACCGTGTAATTTCGCCATGCGTCCGGTGTAAAATTGCATTGCTGGTAACAGCCATAAGTGCCGTTATCCATCATCATCTGCATCATGCTCAAATCCTCAACGTCTATGACAGGATTCAAACCCTTCAATGAAAGCGGAGGCCACGGTGCTTCGTCCCAGTGAGCCGCTACATCAACTTTTTCACCTGGGGCGTGTCGGTCCTTGACCTTGTCGTAAACCATCAGCGCACCCATTGCATTAACTGTCTGTGAATAACCATTACTGAAACAATGGATAATGTCAATATCGTGCGATGCCTTTTGAAGCAATATACTGTTTGTATATCGTCTTTCGGCGTGCCAGTTTCGAAAGAACGCATCACCGCCATATGAGATAAAGTGTCGGCACCAGACGCTCTTGACCTCGCCAATTGCACCGTTGTCAATAAGCTCAATCATCTTCTTTATGAAAGAAATATGTCTCATATTGTGACCGAGATACAGCTTTCTCTTGTTCTCATGCGCTGCTTTAAGAATATTGTCGCAGCCGGCAGTTGTTATCGCCATAGGTTTCTCTAAGTAAACGTCCTTTCCGGCATTTAGCGCTGCCACTGCCTGGTTTTCATGATAAAAGTCCGGCGAGGTTACAAAGACTGCATCTATGTCCCCACGCTCAAGCAGCCGGCGATAATCGTTCGTTAAAAAAACCTTTGGCCCAAATTTTTCTTTAAAAGATTCAAGCTGTTCATCATCGATATCTGCCCCCCCTACCACACGTACGTTTTGTTGTGGCTTATGAGCATATTCAGCGAGACTGCCTCTGCCACCTACACCGATAACACCGATTCTTAATTCGCTCAGAGTTGACATCCTTATTAGCTCCTTAATCAAGATACTTCTTACAAAAAATTCAGTAAACTCGTTAATATTCGCCTTGCTGTAACATAAACTTATATTAAGAGTAACATTTCTATTGTTAATTCGGCCCTGTAACCATTATCTTCTTTTGCCTATATTACCAAAAATTAACGCATAGTCAATAACATCCAAATGCTGTTCAATCAGCCGCTGTTTTAACGCCCTTTGACAGCTTTACCTATATTAACAGCAAAAAAGATACAGAGCAATCCTGCTGACTTAAAATTGGTTTTATGCACAATTTCTTTCAAGAACAGACATTCTCAAAAAGTCTTCTAAGCTGCTATTTTATTCAATTTCCTTGACACTTTAAGGGCTCCGGGTTATAATTTATGATATCCGTTTATCTAAAAAAAAGAGAGAGATTACATATGGGAAAGGGTTCCAGGAAAAGAGTAGCTTTTATTTCCTCTTTTTTGCCCCGAAAATGCGGTATTGCAACATTCACCTCTGACTTGATAAACAGCCTTGATGCCGCTGCTAAAGGCGAATTTGAGGCTTTTGTGGTGGCAATGAGGTCAGAGAACGACCTCAAATACAGCAATCCGGTCAAGTTCGAAGTCCGTCAAAATGTGAAAAATGACTATATCTGTGCGGCTGACTACCTTAATTTCAGCCATATTGATGTGGTTTGTGTACAGCATGAATTCGGGTTATTCGGCGGTGAAGGAGGCTCATACATAAATTTATTACTTAATAAACTTAAAGCTCCTGTTATTACAACGCTCCACACTATTCTTGATAGTCCGGACCCGGCTTACTACAGGTCATTAGTAGATGTATGTGAGGCCTCACAGACCGTGATTACTATGAATAAGCGCGGTATAGATATGCTTCGAGACATTTACCACGTGTCCGGCAAAAAAGTCCGGCTTATCCCGCACGGGATACCAGACCTTCCATTCGTTGACAGCAGCTATTACAAGCATAAATTCGGAATGGAAGGTAGAAGAACAATTTTAACTTTCGGTCTGCTTGACAAAAACAAAGGCATCGAAGTAATGCTCAAGGCAATGCCCAAGATAATTGAGGCAGATCCATCGGTACTGTACATAATATTAGGGATGACTCACCCAGCGGTGTTGAAGCAGGAAGGCGAATCTTATAGATTCAAGCTGCAGAGAATGGTCAAAGAGCTGGGCTGCTCCGAACACGTTGTTTTTCACAATAGATTCGTAAAAGATGAAGAGCTGCATAACTTTCTCTGTGCGGCCGATATCTACGTAACACCATATCTGAATGAGCAGCGTCTAACCAGCGGCACACTATCATTTGCTGTTGGAACAGGCAAGGCAGTTGTTTCAACCCCCTACTGGGCTGCTTTGGAGCTTCTGGATGAGGGTCGGGGCAAAATTGTGCCATTTAACAATTCAAAACAAATGACCGAGCTTATAGTACACATCCTTGAGGATGATCCGCTGTTCTATTCGCTCCGAAGAAAGGCATACGATTATGGCAGGTTGCGAACCTGGCCAAAAAATGGACAGGTCTATTGGAAGCTTCTCAGTTCTAAGAGACTACCGGTGAGGCTTAAACCCGCAGCCGTGTCGGTTCCAGGGACTCTTTCAAATCTCGAAGTACCTGAGCCTTCCTTAATCCATCTGAAGCGACTGACCGATGATACCGGACTAATTCAGCATGCAACGTTTACCAGTCCAAATCGAAAACATGGCTACTGTACCGACGATAATGCAAGAGCAGCAATTGCTATGATAAAATACTATGCTCAGTATGCTGATCCCGATGCTCTACGGTTTCTTGACACATATCTGTCATTTATCTTGTATTCTCAAAGCGAAGAAGGCAATGTCAGGAACTTTATGAGATACGACAGAACATGGTTAGATGATGAGCCGGCCAACGACGCCCTTGGCAGATTGCTATGGGCATTTGGTACGGTTATTGCCAAGCCACCCACTCCTGCATATTTGTCAATAGCCAAAGACGCTTTCGACAAGTCCGCAGTGCATGTTGAAAAGCAATTTCCCAGAGGTACGGCCTATTCAATACTCGGAATGTGTGATTATCTGAAGCAGTTTCCAGGCGCAAGTGATATCAAACGCCAGCTTGAAATAGCTGCCGATGAGCTTGTAACCCAATACAGGGAAAATAATCTACCCGACTGGCAATGGTTTGAGGACATACTCACCTATGACAATGCCATTTTACCCTGTGCACTGTTCGCTTCTTACCTGACTGTCAAGAAACAAAAATACCTAAATATCGCCCAGAAAACCTGTGAATTTTTTCTGGAAAACACATTCAATGGCAGTCATTTCAGCTTCATCGGCTGCAAAGGATGGTATGAACGAAAAGGTGTTAGAGCTGTATTCGATCAACAACCTATTGAGGTTGCAAGTACCGTTATGATGTTAAGAGCTGCATTTGATGCTACAGGTAATCATAAATTCCTGACACTTCAAAGAAAGGCATTCGACTGGTTCCTTGGAGAAAATGATTTACACATACCGGTTTATGATTTTAGAACCAGGGGATGTAATGACGGCCTAACTCCCACGGGCCTCAATACCAACCAGGGTGCAGAAAGTACTATCAGTTTCCTGTTAAGCCTCCTGAACTTAGCTGAAAGTTACGCAATAATTGAGAAAACTAAACCAACAGCCGAAACGCAGCGCAAAAGGACTTCAGCAAAAACAGTTTCTGTGCTTCTCGAACGCCCAGCGCAGCAGACCGTGCACCAAAAACAATCGGTAAAAATTAAAGAGCTTTCATCAAAAGAAAACATCAGCAAAAACAGGCCGAAAGGTGCTTCAAAGACTGTTGTTGACAGATAGTACTGCAAAGTAACAACCTGCAAATTTGCCACTACATCGACATTTGTTGTTAACAAACACCTTTTCGGCTAAAAAAACAGAGATTAAAATACTTTGTTAAAAACCATGCCCTGAACCCAACGTGGTTCACGGGTCATTCCGAGCTTGTCGAGGAATCTGTTGATTTGTCATTATTCTTTTTCCATTTTACTACTCGCCAATCATCGTCCATAATATCCCTATGAAAAAAACCCTTACACATTTGCCGAAACCAAAGCAGTATGAACTGGCACAGGTTGACACGGATTTCGGGATAAGAATAAGGCACAAAGACATAAAGAAAAAGTTAGAGGCAGATACCAGCTTTCGCGGGCACAGACAAAGACATTCGAGGGCGCGCGAGTATCGCGTACAGTAGAGACGATTGCTGGGTCCCTCTCCAAGTCCGAGACCCTCATGGCTTAATCAAGCGGGGCGCCCAATCCCGAATCACGGCCTGGGATGTTTTTCTTTCACCAGCCATGTCTGGCATGTCTCCGTATGGGTAGAACTCAATCGTTCCTTTGAGCTGGCCGTTTTCTAAAAGTCCTTTGCCGATCAACCAGCCGGTATCCTCCGTCATTCTGACGCTGTTTGCTTTGCGACCAATCAGGAGGGTGAAGTAGAACCCTCCTCCGAAATCGTAGAAATCTGTAACAGGTAATGCTTGGTCTCTATCCAGATACGTCGCAATCAAATGACCATCGTGCTGCTCAATACGCAGTCTGACCGAACGTGTTCCGGTCGCGCAGGACCACTCCCACGTGCCGGTGTAGTCCACTTTGTCTCGTTGGGCTTGCCATTGGGACTGACTAAGATCACCACGATCCCTCACCGCCAGAGTTCCCTTCATCGTATTCCCGTGCACATGCCCATCGAACCTCAGCTCTAACTGGCCATAGGGCATGCCGGCGGGGGTGCACCAAAACCGCATGTGGTTGCCCCATAAGTCAACATTTGCGTGTCCTTCCAGACTCGTCTTTCCGGAAAGCTGAAACCTTCCGGAGACCTTTGACAGACGCTGATGCAAAGTCAATTGGAGATTCTGCTGTCCCTGCGCTGTCTCTACCACTGCCCGCCATATGCCGGCGACCGGAGCCGGAACCACCCACATAAAAATCCTGTCACCTTCATAAGGGTCTAATTCGTTACCGGTATAGTCGGGCACGCACAGGTTCTCACTGAACGGACTAAATATTGTGCCGTACATCCCGAAATAAACCGTTCGAACCGTCTGCGTCTTGTCTGGTTGCCACTCACCCATATTGAATTGATGGGAAACGATGCGCGTACCAGGCTTGAGAATGCTGAGCATCTTGGTGCGAAGCTTGATGTTCGGCTGGTGGCCAAGAAACAGAGTGATGACGCTGGCTTGCCGGAAGTCGTTCGTGAACAGATCGCCATGAATAAACTCGACTCGGTCTGTCACTCCAGCTTTCTGTGCGTTTTCCCTGCTTTGCCGGATGCGTTCGGGGGCCATTTCGATGCCAACCGCTCGACGAGCGCTGAAATCGTGGACTGCCGCAATCACGATGCGCCCGTCGCCCGAACCGAGATCATACACAACATCGTCCTTTCCAACATTCGCCATCCAGAGCATATCCTGGACAGCATCGTTACGACTGACCACGTAGGGAATGGACAAGCGGACGGGTGGCATGTTGGTTCCGGCAGAACCGACGTATGACCACTCAAGAACCGCCACCACTACACCTATGGCGAGAAAAGTGCGTAATGCCTTCATGGTCCAGGTCTCCATCAAGAGGTGATAGGTTGTGTCCTTTTGTTCTGCAAGTCCAATTCCGCTATATTATCAGAAAGGCTATAGGAACAACAATGATTATACAGTCTGTACAAAATGCCAAACAGTTTAATATCTCGTGTTGTTTACACTCCTGGGTGCTTTTGGCTCCATGTGAGCAGTTAGTTATTCCGTAAGTGTTCACAGCTAAGATGTACATTTTATGTCATTGTGAGCCCTGTACCGTATGGTGCAGGGCGCGGCAATCTCAACGGTTGATAAGTAGAGATTGCTTCATCGTAAAACCTTTCGCAATGACAAAAAACGAGGTTTACACCTGTGAACGGTTACGATTTTTACATTGTAATTTTGATTTTTGCATTTTGATATTTAATATAAATTGGCGTATCTGTTTACAGATTTTAGGTTCAGGCTTCCTTAAGGTTTTGTTGCAGCTTTAGCTGATGGACTTTTTCGGCCTGGATGGCAAGGTATATTTCTTTGCGGTGCACGGGAATTTCTTTGGGTGCTTTGATAGCGAGTCTGACCCTGTCGCCGCGGATATCGGTTATATTGACCTCGATATCATCGCCTATGACTATCGACTCGTTTTTTTTCTGCTCAAAACAAGCATTATTAACCTCCTGTGGCCGTTAGAGTTATGAGAATTTTTTCAAAATATGCCACAATTCAAACTACGGTACAATTAAAAGTTAGTTAAACATTCTGACGATTTGACTTGACAGATGTTTTGTGGTTTGGTAAACTTGGTTTGTATTTATTGAAAAAACTGTAAATACTATCCTGAGACACAGCTTTTGCTGTGGTTACGGGATTGCAGCAGGGCTGAAATATCCGTGTTCAGGGGTGTCTTTTGTGGAAAGGACGACTGCTGACTCGGAAAAGCCCAGCGTCGCTGTAATTGACCGGAATAACTGTAACGTTTATCAGGAAAGGTGGCTAAAAATGTGTTCCAAATCCTCCAGTGCGGCGGAGTCCGGCCGCAAAATCCCTCTTAGAAAAGGCGCCCAAATTATAGTCGATACCCTGATAGAATTAGGTGTCGATACGATGTTTGGCTATTGCGGCGGCGTGGTTTTGCCCTTATTCGACAGGTTGTATGATGCGCCAATAAACTTTATAGTGCCCCGCCATGAACAGGGCGGCTGTCATATGGCTGATGCCTACGCCCGTGCCAACGGCAAAGTCGGCGTAGTTGTTGCCACCAGCGGACCCGGTGCCTGTAATCTGGTTACGGGCCTTGCAACAGCGATGATGGATTCGGTTCCGGTCGTTGCACTAACCGGCCAGGTACGTACCGAGCTTATCGGAAACGATGCCTTTCAGGAGGCCGATATCACTGGTATTACCCGGCCCATAACAAAGCACAATTGTATCGCAAAGGATGTCAGGAACTTATCAAGAATTGTTCGCGAAGCATTCTATATTGCATCGACAGGCAGGCCCGGGCCTGTGCTCATAGATATACCGGTTGATGTCGAGGTTGCCGAATGCCCGGCAGGTGTTTTAGATGAGATAGATTTGCCGGGTTATCGTATCCGCACTAAAGGTAATGCCAGGCAAATATCCAGAGCTGCAGAAGCGATAAACAAAGCGCAGCGGCCGGTACTTTATGTCGGCGGCGGCGTGATAATTGCCAATGCAAGTGAGATTCTAAATAAATTAGCCGACAAAGCCAATATACCTGTAACGACAACACTTCTTGGCCTGGGCAGTTTTGACCAGAACAAACCCCACTCGCTGGATATGTTGGGAATGCACGGCTCGGCGTATGCCAATTATGCGGTCCAGGAATGTGACCTGCTTATAGCGGTCGGTGCCAGGTTCGACGACAGAATCACGGGAAAACTTAAAGCCTTTGCGCCGGGTGCAAAGATAGTTCACGTTGATATTGACCCATCCAGCATATCCAAAAATGTCCGTGTTGACATCCCTGTTGTCGGGGACGCCAAAGATATCCTGGCCGAGCTTATCAAAGAGGTTAAACATCAGCCCAGGAAAAAGTGGTTCGATAAAATTGCCGAGTGGAAAAAGAAGTTTCCCTTCAGCTATGACCGGAAAAAATCGAGTATAAAGCCTCAGTATGTAATCGAAGAGCTTTGTCGCCAGACAGAAGGAAAGGCAATAATTACCACAGGTGTCGGTCAAAATCAGATGTGGGCAGCTCAGTTTTATCGCTTTAGTCGGCCCAGACAGTTTATAAGTTCAGGTGGTCTTGGCACTATGGGCTTTGGCCTGCCTGCTGCGATAGGTGCGCAGGTTGCCCGGCCTGACGAAACGGTTGTTGACATCGATGGTGAACACGGCTTCAATATGACAATGATAGAGTTGGCCACTGCCGTTGAGCATAAACTGCCAGTTAAGGTATGCATAATGAATAATGGCTATATGGGGATGGTACGCCAGTGGCAGGAGCTTTTCTATAACAAGCGCTACTCCAAAAGTTATCTGGCTAATCCCGAATACGCTAAGGTTGCCGAGGCCTTAGGTGCAGTTGGAATGACGGTCGATAAAAAGACTGATGTTCCCAAAGCCATCGGGGATATGCTCGCCCAGAAACGGCCCTGCGTGGTCGATTTCAAGATAGACCGCGAGGAAAACGTCTGGCCTATGGTCCCGGCCGGGGCGAGTCTTAATGAAATGGACGGCCTTGATATGTTAGAGAGCCTGGCCTGATAAATCCTATGTTTTTGGTCAGTAGTTTTATTCACAAACTGAAACACAGGTATAAAAATGAAACACATAATCAGCGCATTGGTAGAAAACAAATCCGGCGTTCTTGCTCACGTAGCCGGCATGTTCGCAGCCAGAGGATTCAATATCGATTCTTTGGTTGTTGGCAGAACAGAAGATGCCAAACTTAGTCGAATGACAATTGTTGTCGTCGGCGATGATAAGATTGTAGAGCAGGTCAGGAAGCAATTGAGCAAACTTGTTCCGGTTGTTAAGGTTCAGGACTTTGTAGGCCAGCCGGTAGTTGCCCGGGATCTGCTGCTCGTTCTTATTTCTGTGCCGCCCGAGAAAAGGCCGGAAATACTAGCACTGGTCGAGACTTTCAGGGCAAAGGTTGTCGATATTGGCCCGAGATTTGTGATGATTGAAGCAAGCGGCCCGGAAGATAAGATTGAGGCCTTTATCAACGTTTGCAGGCCGTACGGCATCAAGGCCATGGCAAGAACCGGAACCATAGCGATGCTACGCCAGAGCAAATCAGATTAAGCTGCATAGATACAGACTACAGAATCGTATCTCGTATTTAGAGTGCTCAAGTGATTTAGCTGCCGATAATGGCCATACGGTAATTATTGCAACCATGAGAAAATTGTTGTGTATAATGAATGCCATGCTGAAAAATAATCAATCATGGCAGCCAAAAATTTTATAAAAAATGTTGATTTTCAAGACAGTCGCTGAGCATTGTTAATTGTCCTTTCCTTAATTTAGCAGCAATTTAGCATCTCATGACAAAACACAAAAGCCGTGTTATTTTGATTGTTCCTTAGAGATTCTAAAAAATTAAGATACCGTCGATTGTCATTGCAAGCTAGTCGCAATGACAATCGATGGTCGTTTTTTCACTTTGTTATATGTTCTTAAAGAAACTTGGTTGTTCGCCGGTTTTATCAGCCTTGTGATACTTTATCTTCAGATGTTCACAGGCTGTCTTGGTAATTTCCCTGCCTCGTTTTGTTCGCCGGACAAAACCTATCTGCAGCAGGTATGGTTCAACTACGTCCTCAAGCGTATCGCGCTCTTCGCCGAGTGTTGCGGCGATAGCCTCAATGCCGGCAGGGCCGCCTTCATATACGTTGGCCAGAGCGCGTAAAAAAGCCCTGTCCAGTTCATCCATGCCAAGTGAGTCAATTTGTTCCATCTTTAGTGCATTTTCAACGACCGGCACGCTCAGTACGCCTGTGCCTTTAACCTGTGCGTAATCGCGTACGCGTTTTAACAGGCGATTTGCTATACGGGGTGTGCCGCGTGAGCGTGCGGCAATTAATTCAAGGCTGCCATCGTCGCATTGCAACTGTAAAAGTTCAGCAGACCTCTTAAGAATAGTGGACAGGTCCTTTGCACTATAAAAGTTCAAATGGTAAAGCATACCGAACCGGCTGCGCAAAGGGGCACTCAATAGTCCTGCTCGTGTTGTTGCACCAATTAGAGTGAATCGCTTCAGGGGAAAATTTATTGTTTTTGCGTGAAGCCCGCTATCAACAGTGAAGTCAACCTTAAAATCCTCCATTGCCGGGTATATAAACTCTTCGACAGGGGTGCTCAATCTATGTATTTCGTCGATAAATAATACTTCGCCTGTGTTTATATTACTTAAAAGCCCCATCACGTCGCCCTGTTTTACCAGTGCCGGCCCCGATGTGCAGCGAATCTTCACTCCCATTTCATTAGCTACTACATTTGCCAGGGTGGTCTTACCCAGTCCGGGAGGGCCATAGAACAGTATGTGTTCCAGCGGTTCCTGTCTTTGTTTTGCGGCCTGGATTGCTATAGAAAGTTTCTGCTTAACTTCACTTTGGCCTACACATTCATCCAGGCACCTTGGCCGAAGCGAGATATTGAAGTTTTCTTCGGATTCGTTCAGTGACTGTCTGCTTATAACTCTACCTATCGCCATTGCGCTTAAACGTCCTGTTTCCTGTGAGTACTGACTATTTTAAACTTCAACTCCCTGCTTAAGTCTATATATCAAAGGCACCAACTGCTCTGCAGAATTGACCTGCGGATGTCTCCGGCAGGCTAATTCAATAAGTTCTATTACTTCGGCTCTTTTTTCTCCCCAGGCTATCAGTATTTCAAGTGCTTCGGTTTGGAATGGCTTGAAAATGTGCTCGGCCTGCCCTGCAGGCTCGGCACCGATGGCAAAGACTTTCAGTTTCCCTTTAAGCTCTGCAATAATCTGCTGGGCCATTCTTCTTCCTACACCTTCAAGGCTCATCAAGACCTTATCGTCGCCGGCTTCTATCGCTGTTGCAACGGTCGCTATGGGGATGCTTAGAAGTCGAAGTGCTTTTCTGATGCCTATTCCTTTGACGCTTATAAACTTTACAAAGAAGTCCCTCTCGCCGGAATTAAGAAAGCCTACCAGTCTGGGTATCAAGTTACCACCTGCTGGTGTTCCTTCATAGTATTCCATTGTACAGAGGCTGATTTCACTGCCGATTTTTTCTGAAAGGCTGCTGACACAATAGCCAGGCAGCATCACCTCATATCCAATCGAGCCGACTTCTATCATGCAGTTGTCGCTGTCGAGTTTGATGAGCTTTCCTTTGATACTTGCTATCATCGTCCGTTAGTCTCGCCTATCGTTCTGTTAATTTAAGTTCCGTTGTACTTAATCAATGAACCAGATATTTCTGTAAAGCATAATTGGAATTTCCACAGCATAGAGCTGCTGCTATGGCATCGGCAATATCGTTAGGCTCAGGAATTTCAGTCAGTTTAAAAATACTCCGGATTGTTCTTTGAACCTGCTGTTTTGATGCTCTGCCATTGCCCGTTACAGCCTTTTTGATACGTGTAGGGCTGAAACTTTTTATCTCGATTGTGCGTTCGGCACATTTTTGCAGAATAACCCCGCGTGCGTGTGCCATAAGTATTGCCGTTCTCGGATGAGCATAGTGTGAATACAATTCTTCCACAGCCACAACATCCGGATTATGGTTATCAAGCAGATGACTAATATCGCAGCTTATCTGATTTAACCTGGCCTCTAAGTGTAATCGCTCATCTGTTTTAATTACACCTGCTTCAAGGATCTCTCTTTCTGTTTCATTTGTTTGCAGGCATGCATACCCACAAACTTTCAGGCCTGGGTCAATTCCGAGGATTTTCATTTCAGTCTCCTGCTGGTTCGGTCTCTATAATGTCCCACTTTGTTCCCTCAAGTCCATCGTGCAACTCAATACCCAAATCATGCAATTCCGCACGGCTGGCATCAGCTATCTCAAAATCCCCTTTTCTGCGTGCCCTATCTCGTATTCTGACACTAACATCAACCACTTGATTAAATCTTTCCTCAGTAATGTTGTCAGCTTCCGGATATTCAAGTCCCAGGCAGTCGCCGCCTAAGCTTCTGAAAGCATTATCTATGGCATCGAGAGTCTTTTTTGTTGTTTGCTTCTGTTCGGCAACATTGTTTGCCATACGGACAAGCTCAAACAAAACCGACAAGGCTATGGAAGTGTTAAGGTCGTCGTTCATAGCTGCTTCGAATTTATCTTTCAGTTCGGCAAGCTGTGCCAAAACTTTTTCGTCAGCTTCGTCATCCGGAGCCTGAAGCGATTTTCTTCTCACTTCTATAACTGTTTCTTTGATTTTATTATTGCCGCTTTGTGCGGCAAATAATGCAGCATCGGAAAAATCAAGGGGACTTCGGTAGTGACTGTTCAGGATTAGCTGCCGAACTGCCATTGGCTGATAACTCTTGGTTAATCTCTCGTGGGAGCCTTCGAAGGTCTGCTTTAAAGTAATAAAGTTGTTAAGGCTCTTGCCCATTTTTTGACCATCAACGGTAACCATATTATTGTGCATCCAGTATCTGGCGAACTGAACGTCATTGGCAGCCTCAGCCTGGGCGATTTCACATTCGTGGTGCGGGAATTGGTTTTCCAGGCCGCCGCCGTGGATGTCGATGGTTTTTCCGAGATATTTCATAGCCATTACCGAACATTCAAGGTGCCAGCCTGGAAAGCCAGGTCCCCAGGGACTTGGCCACTGCATAATGTGGTTAGCCTCTGCCTTTTTCCACAGGGCAAAGTCTGCGGGATTCTTCTTTTCCGGCGAGACCTCAACACGTGCACCGGCCAGCATTTCCTCAATATTTCGCCCCGAAAGTTTTCCATAATCCTTGAACTTTGTTACATTGAAATAAACCGAGCCGTTGACCTCGTAGGCGTAGTCTTTCTCCAGGAGGATTTTGACTAATTCTATCTGCTCGATTATATGGCCACTGGCACGCGGGCTTATATCCGGGCGGACGCAGTTTAATCTGTCCATATCCTCAAAGTAGCTGCGAGTGTAATACTCTGCTAATGCCATCGGGTGTTTTTTTTCTTTTTTTGCCGCCACCACAAGCTTATCCTCACCTTCGTCGGCATCGTCGGTCAGGTGCCCGACATCCGTTATGTTTTGTACGTAGGTAACGCTATAGCCGAGATAGCGAAGGTAGCGAACCAGCACATCGAAGCTTACATAACTTTTCGCATGCCCTAAGTGTGCATGTCCATATACCGTCGGCCCGCATACATAGATTCCCACACTGCCTTTTTTCAAAGGCTTGAAAGTCTCTTTTTTTCTCGTCAGGCTGTTATAAACCTTTAGTCCCATATGAATAACACCTTATTAAAACTTCTTAATCGAATTCTCAATCACAACGTTCTCTTTATCTTTTTTCTCAAAAGAGCAGTTGCAGTAGCGGCAATTGCTTCGCCGGAGCCTATTTCGCCCAATCCTTCGTTTGTTTTTGCCTTAACATTGACAGCGTTAAAATCAATTCCTAAAAGGCTGGCAATACATCTTTTCATCTGAGCTTTTAGCCGTTCCAGCCTGGGCTGCTCAGCGTGAATTGTCAAATCTATATTGACTATCGTCCAGCGTTTCTCTTCGATTCGCTCCTTAACATCAAGCAGCAGCCCTTTGCTGTCTGCGTCTTTATATTTGGGGTCATCAGACGGAAACAATGTTCCAATATCGCCCATACCTGCTGCGCCCAGAAGTGCATCGATGACTGCATGCATACCTACATCACCGTCACTGTGGCCGGCCAGCCCGGCCGGGTACGGCACATAAACCCCACCGAGCATAAGTTTCCTGCCTTCGATTAGCCTGTGAATATCCGTGCCGATTCCAATCCGATATGAATGGTCGTGTTCTTCTATCACAGGATGCCTTTCGTGCTCGGTATATCTTCAGCGACGATTTTTACTGCCTGGGCCAGAGCCCGGCCGAGCCCTTTGAAAATTGCTTCGGCTGTGTGATGGCTGTTTGTTCCGTATGGTACGTTTATATGCAGATTCAGCATACCATTATTTGCGAAGCTGCGGAGCAGTTCCTCCAGACACTGAACATCGAAATCTCCTATCTTATCAGTTCGATAATCAACATTGTACACACAAAAGGGCCGCCCTGACAAATCGACAGCTATGTTTGCCATTGCTTCCTCCATTGGCACCGAGCTGTGGCCGTACCTGGCAATACCTTTTTTATCACCAAGTGCCTTTGACAGGCATTGCCCTAAACATATTGCTATATCTTCGACTGTGTGGTGAGCATCAACATCCAGGTCGCCTCTGGCTTTAATTGAAAGATCGATTTTACTGTGTTTGCTTAGATGTGCAAGCATATGGTCTAAAAAGCCGATGCCGCTGTTGATATCGTACTTTCCGGTCCCGTCCAGATTTAGTTCGATTTTGATATCAGTTTCTTTTGTCTGCCTTTGGATTTGTGAAGTTCTGTTTTCCATAAGGGCATCCTTAATGAGGTAATATTTCTTTTAGGTTATCAAGCAGGATATCGTTCTGCCGGCTTGTACCAATGGTTATTCTCAATTTATTTTCCAGGCCGGGCACAGGGAAAAACCTTACCAGAATATCCCGCTGCAATAATTTATCATAAATTTCGGCAGCTTTGTAGCCACTATTTTCTGCTAATACGAAATTTGCGTGGCTTTTCGGAACTGTAAAACCTAATTGGCGCAATTGTTCAGTTAATCTTTCACGTTCCTTTTTGGTTTTTTCAATGTTTCGCCTGAAATATTTCTGGTCTTTTATTGCAGCGGCAGCAGCGGCGATGGAAACTGTGTTGACATTGTAAGAGTCCTTGACTTTCATCAGGCCTGCTATCAGACTCGGCTGGGCAATGGCGTAGCCGAACCTGATTCCGGCAAGACCGTAACCTTTACTCATTGAGCGAATAATAAGAACGTTCTTGAAGTCCTTAATCAGCTCTGTGCAGTTGTCTTGCGCAAAATCCACATACGCTTCATCAACCAGCAAGACCCCCTTTATCTCATCTGCAAGGCAAACCATTTCTTCTCTGCTAACGATGCTGCCGGTGGGCGCGTTAGGATTGCAGACAATCGTCAAAGCAGCAGGGGTTGCCGAGAGCTTTGCAGGCAGATTAAATTCCTTATCGAAGGCTACTTCAATCGCTTTGCAGTTGTTCAGTTTAGCAAGAACTGCGTATAACGTGTATGTAGGCACCGCGAAAGAGACCGGCCGTTTATTGTCGCAGAAAGCCTGCAAGGCTATTTTCAGCAGCTCATCGCCACCGTTTCCGCACATAATGCAGCCGGGCTCAACACCGTTTATCCGTGCAGCAGCCTGGCGAAATTCATCCGCATTAGGGTCGGGGTATCGTCGAAGCTGCTCTGAGGTAATTTGCGAAAGAACCTCCAATACTGCTGGCGAAGGTGGATAAGGATTTTCATTGGTGTTGAGCTTGGTAACCTCGGCCCGATGCGGCTGCAGGCCCGGCGTGTAGCCCTCTGCCTGTTCAATATTTTTGCGAAAATAACCCATATTCGCTCCAATGTCATTATCAGCTTGAGATTATAAGCCTTTTTACCTCAAGTGAAAGAAGAGATTTTAGAACATTATCAAGTTGCATACCTTCCGGATGTTGTCGCCGTCAGATAGGATATGAGGTGTCAGTTGCTCTGAGGTATAAGTTATTTTCGGCAGTAGTCTATCAGGCGTGCGATTTCGCTGCGCAGATTCTTGCGCTCGACTATCATATCGACAAAGCCGTGCTCGAGCATAAATTCTGCGGTCTGAAAGCCCTCCGGCAGCTCCACTTTTATAGTCTCGGCTATAGTGCGCGGCCCGGCAAATCCAATCAGTGCCCCGGGTTCGGCTATTATACAGTCGCCCAACGTTGCAAAGCTGGCCGTAACTCCGCCGGTGGTGGGGTCGGTCAGAATGGAAATGAACAGTCCGCCGGTTTCGTCAAACTTCGCAATAGCTGCCGATGTCTTGGCCATCTGACCGAGCGAGATTACTCCTTCATGCATTCTTGCCCCGCCTGAAGAGCATACTGCTACCAAAGGAAGCTTCTGGTCTATAGCCAAATCGACCACCGAACAGAATTTTTCGCCGACCACCGCCCCCATTGAACCCATTAAAAAATTAGGTTCCATAACGGCCAGGGCCACAGCTCTTCCCTTGATAAAGGCCCTGCCTATTCGAATAGCCTCTTTTGCGTTACTTTTCTTCTGCTCAGCAGCCAATCGTTGTTTGTATGTAGTGCCCCTGAATTTGAACTTGAGATAGTCCTCAGCCGTTAAGTTGGGCAGTATCTCAGCAAAAGAGCCTTCATCAGCAAGGTACTTAATCCTTATTTTGGCTGATATTCTGAAATGGTGATTGCATTGTGGGCAGACGTTAAGATTTTTTTCGACGGCACTTTTGTAGAGCATATGTTCACAGGCTGGACATCGTATCCACAGGCCTTCCGGCATCTCTCTTCGAGGTTTAAGCGAAAAACCATTCCATTTTGATTTTTGTTCCTGTGCCATTTTTGATAACATTTGCGAATTTTAGGCGATGCCTCTTTTGCCTTACAGTATAACAAATCTCAATCGAAAAGACAACAAAAGGTCTCGATAACTAACGCTTAATCGGTACGAGAGTTCTCGGCTGCCAGCCGTATTGAATTTATTGCTGCCGGACGGTCCGGCTGTGAGAATATTGCATCGCCGGCCACAAGCGTATCAGCACCGTACGAAACCACCGTTGGGGTTGTTCTTGTGTTTATACCTCCGTCAACTTCGACCCTGATATCAGGGCCTACTATTTTTCTTACCTCTACAATCTTTTTGGCTGCTTCGGCAATAAACTTTTGACCACCAAATCCAGGATGCACCGTCATAACCAACACCATATCACATAATGGCGCAACCTCCTTTATAGTTTCCACTGGAGTCTCAGGATTAATGCACACTCCTGCTGTCACGCCCCAGTCGTGTAGTTTGTCAATTAGTTTGCGAGGCTCATTTGCGACTTCGATGTGAAACGTCAAATGGTTGGTACCGGCCTTGACAAACCGTTCTGCATATTTTTCCGGCTCACTAATCATTAAATGGCTGTCAAAAACTAACTTGCTGCAGCCTCGAAGCTTCTCAACAACTAATGGCCCAATCGTAATATTCGGGACAAAGTGCCCGTCCATCACATCAAGATGCACCATTTTAACGCCGGCCGATTCAATCTCTGCTATTTCGTCAGCTAACCTGGCGAAATCGGCGCTGAGAATGGATGGTACGATTTCAATTGTTCCAGGTTTAGGTAGCTGCATTGATATAACTTGTATGATTTCAAAAACTATTTTGTATGTTTTATTCCCTCAGGTTGTTTTGCCGGTTACCATTTACTTTTCATCGAGGATTTCAAGACACTTGAATTTTTTGCCCTCTAAAAATTCCAGCGAAGCTCCACCACCTGTCGAGATATGACTTACCCTGTTTTCCAGCCCGAGTTTCTGCAAAGCAGAAGCGCTGTCGCCTCCGCCGATGACACTACGAGCACCTTTACTGGTTGCGTCAGCCACTGCTAAAGCAACTGCCTTTGTACCCTCGTCAAATGGTGGCAATTCAAAGACGCCCATTGGTCCGTTCCAGACAATTGTCTTCGCACCTTCGAGTTTTTCATCAAATAATTTTCTGCTCTCAGGCCCGATATCCAAACCTTCCCAGCCGGCTTCTATATCTCCGACAACTACCTTATGCTCAGCTTCGGCTTTGAATTCTTTCGCGACCACAGTGTCAACCGGCAGGACTATTTCCTTACCAAGTTCCTCGGCATGTTCGAGAAGGTCTGTTGCTTTATCCAGAAAGTCGTCTTCACATAGGCTTTTGCCCACGGCCAGGCCCTGAGCCTTGAAGAAGGTATAGGCCATTGCGCCGCCGATGAGGATGCGATCGACTTTCTCTAAGAGGTTTTCGATCACACCTATTTTGTCTGAAACTTTCGCGCCGCCGAGGATGGCAACAAAAGGTTTTTGTGGATTGGCCAGCGTCTGGCCAAGGAACTTCAATTCCTTTTCTATGAGAAAACCGATAACGCGAGGTTTGCCTTCCATCATAATCGGCACTGTGTACATCGAGGCATTATCTCTGTGAGCGGTGCCAAAAGCATCGTCCACGTAAATATCTGCCATCTGAGCTAATTGTTTGGCGAAATTATCTTTGGCTTGCCGAAGCTGTGTGTCCTCTTTGGCCGCTTTGTCTTTGATTGTCTCCTCTTTATGAAAGCGCAGGTTCTCCAGAAGCATACAATCGCCGCTGCCGAGTGCTTCAGCCTTGGCCTTAACCTCATCTCCGATACAATCGCTTGCAAAAACTACGTCCTTGCTCAAAAGTTGTGAAAGTCGTTCTGCAACCGGCGCAAGAGATAGTTTCCGCACCTTTTTGCCGCCCGGTCTTCCAAGGTGGCTCATAAGAATCAAAGACGCACCGCGATCAAGTATATTCTTGATTGTGGGTAAAGCCTTAACAATTCGGTCATCACTGGTAATATTACAATTCTCATCCAGCGGGACATTGAAGTCGCACCGCATCAGGATGCGCTTGCCCTGCACGTCAATATCTGCAACAGTCTTCCTTGCCATTTTTTTACCTATCAGTAACTTGTGTCGTATCAGTTGTACGCTACTTTTTACATCGCCGACATTCTTTCCATAATGTCAACGGTCCGGTTCGAGTATCCCCACTCGTTATCATACCAACTGACCACTTTGATTGTCCTGCCTATAACTATTGTGCAGAGTGAATCGAAAATGCTCGACGCAGGGTGATTAACGATATCACTGCTGACTATCGGCTCATCGCAGTAAACCAGGATACCCTTCATTGGCCCTTGAGCTGCTGTTTTTACCACCTTGTTTACCTCGTCGGCGGTTATGTCTTTTTTGACATTAACCACCAGGTCAACGATACTGCCGACCGGCACAGGGACTCTGATAGCAAAACCGTCAAGCTTACCATCCAGTTCAGGGATGACCTTGCCGATAGCCTTGGCCGCACCGGTAGTGGTAGGAATGATGTTCGCTGCCGCTGCCCGAGCCCGGCGGAGATCTTTATGGATCATATCTGCTACTCGCTGGTCACTTGTATAGGCGTGGATAGTTGTCATCAGGCCTTGCTCTATACCAAATGCATCGTTGATTACCTTTGCCAGAGGCGCAAGGCAGTTGGTTGTGCAGCTTGCATTGGAAACGCATTTGACATCGCTGGTCAATACCTCGTCGTTAACACCCAATACAATTGTTGCGTCGATGTCGTCTTTTGCCGGAACGCTGAGGACGACCTTACTGGCGCCGGCCTTGAGATGGTCCGCATATCCACCCTTAGGTGATTCAGCAGTGCGGAAAACTCCGGTAGATTCGAGGACCACTTTTACACCCATATCTTTCCAGGGCAACTCTGCCGGATTCTTGACTGAGAGTACATCGATTTTTTTACCGTTTATGACAAGAGAGCTGTCCCTGGCTTCGACAGTACCGGCCCATTTGCCCATCACGGTGTCGTATTTGAACAGGTGTGCAAGGCTCTTGGCATCCGAAAGGTCGTTAATTGCCACCAGCTCCAGCTCGCCATCTCTGGCCATAATAATCCTTGTTACCGCTCTTCCGATTCGTCCGAATCCGTTAATTGCCACTTTTGTTGACATTTCTTAAACTCCTTAATCCTTTGTAACTGAAAAACTATTGACGATTTGGCACATTTTTAGCTGTTAGGTAAGCCTTTTTCTACAAGACTAACAGCACGCAGGTTCGCTACTTTATTTAAGTCCGTCCTATTTTGCAAGATATTTTTGTAAATCAATGTAACATATTGGCATCCTGCGCAATTTAAGTAGTGTAGCAGCTATTGTTATGGTGAAAAACGCGAAACAAACGGATAGCGACAGCCTAATCCTGCGGGCCCGCACGGATGCTGATGCTCTCGGAGAGCTTTATGAGCTTTATTATGAGCGTATTTTCCGCTTCTGCGTTCATCGGCTCTTCGACAGAGAAATTGCCGAAGACTTGACTTCATCTATATTTCTGGCTGTAGCCCGGCAGGTAACAAAGGGCAGAAGATAATCGGAGCAACAATTGACAGGTACTGGTTTGACCCATCCAAAGATTATCTGCTAATGGAGCACGAGCAGGAAATGGAAAAAGGTCGATATCCTGATGACACGAAGAGCAGAACGGTAACATTAGAGGTAAAGCAGACACCAGCCGGCCAATGGTACCCAAGCCATATTCGCCATGAACGCAAATTCAACAATGAACATTATCTTGGACAAATTACAGACAAAAGGATTATTCTCGATACCGAGCCTGTATTCGAGAAGAATATTTTTGACCCTAACTATATTTTCAACGCCAAATAAACTATTATGAATTGATCAATTTTCCTGCAGAATTGAAAAGTTTCATGTCGGGTTGCTCAGACCACATTAACGCAGTTCCAAAAAACCTGCTTTCTTACAGTCTTTGTTTTTCTACAAGCCTTGCCAGCATCAACCGGTGCGCACCACCTTTAAGCCTCTCCCGCCCGCCTGATTCTTTGGCAGTTTTGTAAACATTTTTGGCAATTGTTTAAAATTTGTTGCTATAATAAGTTATAAGAGCCTGACTTTTTGATATTATTGTGGAATTTTAAGGCTTTGTTAAATAACCAATCGCTTAAGATGGAAAATGTCAAATCAAACATTGTATTGATTTGAATGCCGGGCTGCGGCAAGAGCACTGTGGGTGTACTTCTGGCCAAGCGATTGGGATTTCATTTTGTGGATACAGACCTTTTCATCCAGGCCGGTGAGGGCAAAAGCTTGCAGTGGTTGATTGAAGAGTACGGGATGGGCCGATTCGGTGAAATTGAGTGTCAGTATATACAGCGTCTGGATATAAAGGACGCGGTAATCGCTACCGGCGGCAGCGTGGTTTATTATGACAAAGGGATGAAGCATCTGCAAAACACCGGCAGCATCATTTATATGCAGCTGCCGTTGGGAGAACTGGAAAAAAGGCTGGGCAACCTTAATGCCCGCGGTGTGGTGCTGGAACCAGGTGAATCGTTAGCTTCTTTGTATGAAAGACGCATTTGGTTATACGAAAAATGGGCAGATAGAATCATCAATCTATCAGGTTTAGGCCACGAACAAAGTGTTGAAGCAATCTTTAGCGTACTTTGAATCAAGTTCTTATGAAAGCAACGACATCAGCCAATCATATAGAAAGTATTGCCTGATAGACTAATTTGAATAGCTCAAATTTCCTGCAGAAGTGAAAAGTTCCATGTTGAGTTGCTCAGATCATTTATGCGGCCTCCTAAAAACTATTCACTGCTGTAAGGCATGCTGTGCATAACGACTATCTACCGCCGGTTATTTGCAATTGAAGGATTTTTTGCGTTTTATAAGTGACCTTGGCCTGCTCGCTTATGCGGACCGGGCATAGCCAGATTATTTTTTCAGCGTCTGCAACAACTAATAACTCTCTTCGGATTTCCTGAGGTACGTGCTGAGCAGTCAAAAACTTTCCAACCTTTTTCTCTGCAGAGAAGCCTAAAGGGATAAATCTGTCACCAGGGCGTCGAAAACGAATTTCAAGAGGGGGCCTTAGCTTATCGTAATCAAGCCATTCAACGAAACGATTTGTATTGTCTTTGAGCTGTGAAGGCTGAATTTGCCGTTCAAGAACAGTTGAATTTACCGTATATCTTGCAAATTTTGTTTGCCCCGGAATCCTGATTTTTTTGAAAGTCATATCTTGTGCATCAAGAGCTTTTCGGTCATGTCTTTTTGAAAAAGTTAAGCTGTCCGGCTGGTTCCAGACCGTAAATCCGCCCGGCAAATCGATTTTTTTGCTGCCGCCATTCTGCTGAGCTAAATGTAGTATCATTTTGTAGTGCTTGCAGGCCAAATCCCTTTCGCCACTTCCTGTCTGCATAAGAGCTCGCCGAATCAGCTCAATCTGAACCAAAGCAGGCTGGGTTGAAAACATATTTATGTCCAGTACCACGTTTTTAGCATCACAACGTGTTAGTCTTGGCCAAAGTTCATCGACATTTCGGCAGATTAACTGATAAAGGCCAAGAGCTGATTGAGAAAGAGCAAATAACTGCTCTACAACCGAGTTGCTGGATTGCTGCTGTAAGGCGGGGAGCAGTTTATGCCGAATGTAATTTCGCCTGAAGCTGCAATCCTGGTTCGTGCGATCCTGTCGCCATTCCAGACCTTTTTTCTGCAGGTATTTGATAATCTCGTTTCTGCTTACAAACAGCAAGGGTCTGACAAAGAGAATATTGTCTTCGAAAAGTCGGGCAGGCCAAATGCCGGCAAGGCCACGAAAGCCTGTTCCTCGGATAAGTCTATGCAGAACGGTTTCTGCGTTGTCGTTCTTTTGATGGCCTGTGGCTATACGGTTACATTTATTGCCGGCCGCAATTTCAAGTAAATTCTGAATTCGCAACTGTCGAGCCGCTGTTTCTATGGACAATTTGTTCGTTTTTGCGAAGCTGCGAACATTTACTCTTTTGGTTGTTATAGGTACAGAAAGTTTGCTGGCCTGATTTATCACGAACTGCTCGTCAATATCAGCCTGCTTGCCTCTTAGCTGGTGGTTAATGTGAGCACAGAAAAGCTGACAATTGAGGATTTTCTCTTCTTTGAGGGTGTAAATCGTGTTTAAAAGGGCTGTAGAATCTGCTCCACCTGAGACAGCCAACAAAATTCTATCGTCCTGCTTAAACAGGTTGTTTGTCTCTATGAAGTTTACTGTTTTTTTCTCGCATTCTGTAAGCATATTCGTTTATAAAAAGAGAGCCTGACATACAGCCAGGCTCGAAATCAGCGTCTTTGTCTTATTGCTGAAAATTCACATAGATACCTACTTACTTGTTTCAGAGGTTCGGACACCGGAGGTCAAATCTTTTACACGTCCTTGTGCGAATTCCTTGTACTTGGGCAGCAGCTGCTCTTTTGCAATTGATTGCTGATAAAGCTCTAATGCTTCAAGTCTGCGGTGAAGATGTCTGTCTAAGATATATGCCGCTTTAAATCTGGCAGGGTGAATCGTACGGGGGTCCCACTGGTAAGCCCTTTTGTAATATAGAAGAGCTAATGTATAGTCTTTGAAATGCTCAAGGATTCCTGCTGCTCTAAATGCCGCATCGTCAATTTTATCACTCGATGGATGTTTGCGTATAAGCTGGTTGTAATAATCAAGAGCTGTCCGCAGCAGGTCTTCATTCTTGACAATGACCAGGCCTCCTGCTTCCTTTTCGAGCCTGGCGGCTTCTCTGTACATATAATCTGCCTCGGTGATAGAAGTGCTGGCCTTAAGTTTAGGGCCTGCGATGCTGGCTTCAATTATGTAGTTGTATTGGGGCGTTTTATCCAATGCTTGAAGTTCATTCTTTGCCCAGTTGAGTCGCATATTGTCCCCAATTTTGTTGTAGTGCTCTACCAGCAGTTGAAGTCCCTGCCGGTATGCCTGTCGATGTATTGCAACCTGCTCGATAATATCAGCCTCGCTGGCGCTGATAATATCGACCGAAGCAACAGCCGAAGGGGGCTGCTTAGCGTAGGATGGGAGGATTTGACTTCTGCCGGCATCTACGCCGTGACAGCCGGTTAGTGCAAGCAAAAAAACGACGACTACTGTGGTAAGAATGTTCCTTGCCATAATGGCCTCCTTTCAATATTCAACAATTCCCTGAAGGTAAGGTTAACTGCCTATCGCTAAAGGGTGCCAGCCAAAAACTGATAGCCTTAAAACTAAGGCATAACCAATGGTAAATTATCACTTCAAACACCAAGCCGTCAAGGCCAAATGTCAAAATATTTAGCCGAGAGCCTGTTTCAGGTCATCAATAAGCTCTTTTGTATCACCGATTCCTGCAGAGAGGCGAACGGTGTTTGGCCTGACTCCAAATATCGTCCTTAGTTCTTGAGGCAGATACAGCATTGTAGTAAGCACAGGCAAACAAACCAGCGTCTCGGTACATCCTAAGCTTACTGCGTGGTAGATGACCTCGAGTTTTTCAACAAATTTTTTGGCATGGAGTTGCTTTTTGCCGACATCAAAAGCCAGCATACCTCCGAAGCCGTTATTCATCTGCCTGCACGCGGTTTTATATCCCGGGTCGTTTTTCAGACCCGGGTAATAAACTCTTGTAATTTTCGGATGGCTTGAAAGAAATTCCGCGATAGCCATCGCATTTTCTGCCATTTTTGCAGCGCGTATCTCAAAGGTTTTCAAACCTCGCTCCAGCAGGTTGGCTGGGAAGGGGTCTAAGGTTGTACCTATTGCCTGACGCGTAAACCACAACTGGTCGTAATGATCTTTGGTTGAGCAGGCTACTGCACCGGCCATAAGGTCGTTGTGACCACCAAGCCCTTTGGTTGCGCTGTGGACCACCAAATCTGCACCTAATGTCAAAGGTAATTGATGGTAAGGAGTGGCAAATGTATTATCCACAATAAGCATTGCTCCTACCCGGTCAGCCTGCTGTCGGAGGTATCTGATATCTACAATTTTAACCAGAGGATTGCTTGGGGTTTCACAGAAAATCATTCTGGTATTCGGCTTTATATACTCGGCGACCTTCTTTTCCTCAGCAGCGTCAAGCCATGTTATTTCCACACCCAATTTTTCAAGAATCAATGCAACTTTGTATATGGCACCATAGGTATCGTGAAAAGTCAGAAGGTTATCACCTGCCTTTAAATATGTCAGAAAAATCATTGTTGATGCGGCCATGCCGGAGGTACAAATTACACAGTCCGCCGCTTTTTCCATCAAAGCAATCTCTTTTTCAACCGCACGAACCGTAGGATTGTCGTCGCGGTGATAAGTGTAGCCGTCAATTTCCCCTTCCGTTATCTCGCGCAGTATCTCAAATGAAACGTATTCATAGTTCACCGAAGATACTATCGGCGTAACCATCGGTTTATTACCATACGGTGTAAGGTGTTCTCTTTGCCTCATTTTCTCTTTTTACCTCAAAAGGACTGCAGAATCAATAATTCGACAAAACTTCATTCTAACGCGCAACAAAGATAAACTGCCACTATTTTCTTAGAAAGCTTTTTTTTAAGCTTCCTTACAAAAGGTGTACTTTTGACCTTTGAGTGGCTTCTCGTAATATCTTCACGGCTCGTATCATTTGAGAAAAAATAGCTCAATGGTCAGCAATTTCACTATATAATTTACTCAAACTGACCGATTTATGGTAAAAAAAATTGACGTAACCATTTATTTAACAATATGTTCTGTAACACAAAAAGTTTAATCAAACCAGTCATCTGCCGCAGGCGGATTCTCCGTCAGGAGTCCCAAGGACTTAGGACGGCAATTTTGCATTTTACGTCTTTGTTTTTGCATTCTCAAACTGGCCACCTGCTGCGACTTGCTTCGGGCGAGCGCAGCACGGCGAGTCGGTCAGTTTGAGTAGATAAGCTATCCTACCCCGTTCTACGTAAACAGCACAGTAATATTAAGCTCGGGAGTCTTTAAGATTGACTTGGCGCCAAATTCGGATAAACTAATGCGCCACGGGTTTGGATTATCTTTTTTTTCAAATTTTTTTTGGAGATTTAAAGTGGCGTATAATTGTGTTGTTTTGATTAAGCAAGTGCCTGATACAGCAAGGGTTACCGGCCAGGCGATGAACGATGACGGCACGGTTAACAGGGGATCGCTGCCGGCGATTTTCAATCCGGAAGATTTGAATGCACTCGAGCTGGCACTTGAGATTAAGCAGCAGTATGGCTCAGCGGTTACCGTAATAACGATGGGGCCGCCATCTGCTGCGGCTGTGCTGCGTGATTCACTTTACCGGGGGGCCGATGATGCGATATTGATAACCGACGCTCGCTGTGCGGCAAGTGATACACTGGCGACCAGCTATATCCTTAGCTGTGCGGTCAAAAAAATCGGATATGACATAGTGCTTTGCGGCAGACAGGCAATTGACGGTGATACGGCCCAGGTCGGCCCTCAGCTTGCCGAAAAGCTCGGTGTGTCGCAGATTACATATCTTGAGAAGCTTATCGGCCTAAAAGGCGATATTATTACAGCCCGCCGAAATATCGGCAATGGCTGGCAGCAGGTTAAGACTGCCCTGCCGGTACTTCTGACCGTTACCAGTGAGGCAAATGAGCCGAGGGTCCGGGCAGCTAAGAAAATGATGAAATATAAAAAGGCACGCACACCAATCGAGGTCGAGCAGGAGGTCAGAATTCAGAAAACAGAACTCAGCGAAGCTGAAATTAAAAAGCTGATTGAGCAACAATGCAGTCAATTAAATCAAAAAGGATTGTTGATTAAACACTGGGATTTGGATTTTCTTGAAGCAGATTTAAACTGGTGTGGCAGAAGCGGCTCGCCGACCAAAGTACATCGTATTCAAAGCGTTGTACTTACAGCAAAAGAGAGTAAAGAGGTTGAGCCGAGTGAGCAGGGAATCGCTGATTTGGTTCACGAACTCATAGAAGACAAAACAATTGCTTGAGATTTTGTTTTGTATTGAAAGAATTGTTTCAAGGTTAAGAGGCTATGATTGAGGTCAATAAAAACGGTGAGGTTTGGGTGTTTGCCCAGCAGCATAACGGCCGGATCGATGATACACCGATTGAATTGCTCAGTAAAGGCCGGCAGCTTGCTGATACACTCAATGTTAAATTGTCAGCGGTTCTGCTGGGTGATAATGTCAAGCAAAACTTCCAGACCCTGGTGCAGTACGGTGCGGATAAGGTATACGTAGCAGAACATCCTTTCCTTGAACACTATCAGACGAATAGTTACGCCAGGGTAATCTGCGGTTTGATTGAAAAACATAAGCCGCAAATTGTGCTTTACGGTGCAACCGCAACAGGCCGTGACCTGGCCCCTCGAATTGCAAGTGCGATAAAAGCAGGACTAACGGCCGACTGTACAGATTTGCAGATTGGTGATCATGCTCCGTTAAAAAGTGGGCAGGTCTATGAGAATCTGCTGTTTCAAATCAGGCCTGCTTTTGGGGGGAACATAATAGCTACGATTATAAACTATGACCGTTGGCCTCAGATGGCAACGGTCCGTGAGGGAGTAATGGTTCGGCCGGAGGCAGATCTTAGCAGGGAAGGTGAAATGGTCGAGGAAAAGGTGCATCTATCAAAAGAGGATATGCCCTTAGAGATTCTCGAAGAACATAAGCGGCCAAAGAAAGTGAACCTAAAAGCTGCGAGAATAATCGTTGCCGGCGGAGCGGGCTTGGGCAGTAAAGAAAATTTCAGGCTTATCTGGGATTTGGCAAATTGCCTCGGCGCAGCACCGGCAGCTACCAGAGCGGCGGTTGATTTGGGTTTCATCGACAGCGACCATCAGGTCGGCCAGACCGGCACTACTGTCAGGCCAAGTCTTTATATAGCAATAGGGATCAGCGGTGCAATTCAGCATCAGGCAGGGATGCACCAGAGCCAGAAGATTGTTGCTGTAAATAATGACCCTGCGGCTCCTATATTTCAGGTTGCCCACTACAGGATAATTGGTGATTTAAATGAAGTCGTACCAACAATGCTCAAAGCCATAAAGGAAAAAGGCCTTAAGGAATCGACTGTAGTAAGAAGTTAAGACTGGAAAGGTAGATGACAAACTTTTATAAAGATAATGACGATATTCAGTTTCTTATCAGGCATATAGACTTAGGAAAACTGGCGGAGCTTTCGGAGGAAAAATTCAGGTTTGCTGATGAGTTCGAATACGCTCCGCGTGATGCAGCCGAGGCCGTCCAGAATTACGATATGGTGCTGGATTCGCTCGGCCAGTTAAGTGCGGACTTTATTGCCCCTCGGGCCGAAGACGTAGACCGTCAGGGGCCAACTCTCAATGAAGACCATACCGTAACGTACGCCAAAGGTATCAGTGAATCTCTTGATAAGCTTGCCAAGGCTGATGTAATGGGCTTTACTTTGCCGCATCGATTCGGCGGGCTGAATTTTACGACCACCGTTTATTCAATAGCGATAGAGATTGTTTCCCGTGCAGATGCTGCACTTATGAACATATTCGGCCTGCAGGGAATCGCCGAGACAATCAATGCCTTCGCCTCCGAAGAGATTAAACAGAAGTATCTGCATGATTTCTCGGCTGGCCGAGTTACCGGTGCGATGGCTCTGACCGAGCCGGACGCCGGCTCGGATTTGCAGGCAATCAAGCTGCACGCATTTCAGGATGATAGTGGCAGTTGGTTTCTGCACGGTGTAAAGCGATTTATAACTAACGGATGTGGTGAGGTGCTTTTGGTTTTGGCACGTAGTGAGCCCGAAAGAAGCGGCGGACTAGGATTAAGTTTGTTTGTTTGCCGGCGGGGGGCGACGATTCACATTCGCAGACTCGAAGATAAGCTCGGCATTCACGGCTCGCCTACGTGCGAGATATTTTTTGATAATACCCCCTGCGAGCTTATTGGTGAAAGACAGCGTGGCCTGGTAACATATGTTATGAGTCTGATGAATGGTGCGCGTATTGGTATTGCCGCTCAGTCAGTTGGTATTGCAGAAGCAGCTTTTCGTGTTGCACGGGACTATGCGGCTGAGAGAGCCCAGTTTGGCGTAAGGATTGAAAAGCTGCCGGCTGTGAGGGATATGCTCATTGATATGAAAATAGCAATCGAGGCGGGCAGGGCCCTTTTGTATGAAACCTGCCGTATGGTAGATATGGAGATTGGATATGCAAAGATGCTTGATGGCAATCCACCAGCCGATAAGGCCGCAGCTAAACAGCTTAAGAACGACACAAGAAAATACAAGAGATTCGCCGCGATGCTTACGCCGATGAGTAAGTATTACTGCTCGGAAATGTCTAATAAAGTTGCTTACGATTCGATTCAGGTTCTCGGCGGAAGCGGCTATATGCGGGACTATGCCTGTGAACGTCACTCCAGAGATGCAAGGATTACCATAATTTACGAAGGGACCAGCCAGCTTCAGATTGTAGCGGCTGTCAGAGGCGTCTGCAGTGGAACTGCTGAGAGGTTTATCAACGAACTTGCAGGACAGGATTACGAACCGGCGGTTAAGGATTTAGTAGAGAAACTTGGCGAAGGTCTGGGGCAACTAAAGGATGCAGTTGTTTTCGTTAAAGAAAACGGCACCGAATATATGGACCTTTACGGCAGAGCATTAGTGGATATTGCGATAGATTTGATTATGGGCTATCTATTGTGTTCCCAGGCCGGTACGCAGGTTAATATGGAAGTGCCAATGGCCGGCCGAACAGGCCAAGCAAATAATGGCCTGATGGTGCCTATGAAAGAGCGTAAGGCAATGGTTGCACGTAGATTCATTTGTAAGAATACTCCGAAAATAAAAGCATTAGCCGAGTTGATATGCAGCGGCGATAAATCGACATTTATGGATTACGAAGCTGTTGTCGGGCCGGTAGAAATCGATTAGGGGCAAGGATATGCTTGGAGCGGTTATATTTGATTTTGACGGTGTTATTGCAGACTCCGAATCTCTGCATTTGCGGTCATTTAATATGGTATTGGCTCAATATGGCATTGAGATAAAGCCTAAGGACTATTACAGGGATTTTTTAGGGCTGACCGATTTGGACTGTTTCAAATTACTGGTAAGCAAGCGGCTGGGTCTGGCTGAAAAGCAGGTAAGCGAGCTTGTGGCCCAGAAAGAGAAGACTTTTGCTCGGCTGCTGCGAGATGGCGGCTGTGTAATTGAAGGCGTACGTGATTTTTTGAATATACTTGGCCAGAACAGGATACCGATGGCGGTATGCTCCGGAGCACTATTGGCAGAGATTGAGCTTTTGCTGGAACAATCCGGCTTGCGGGATTTTTTCGAGCAGATAGTCTCCGCCGAACAGGTCAAAAAAGGAAAACCCAATCCTGAATGTTTTTTGGTGACTTTGGAGAAACTAAACCGGAATCGTTCGAATCCGATTGTAAATGAACAATGTATTGTGATTGAAGATTCGCATTGGGGACTGGAAGCCGCCCAGGCTGCGAGAATGCACACCATTGCAGTTACGAATTCTTACGATGCCGAGGAGCTGACTATGGCTGAAAAAACTGTAAGCAGGCTCGATGAGTTGACCATACAACAGTTGCAGGACCTTTGCAGTTAAGGGGCGGCACCTATAATCACCGCAGGGGAAAACCTCAGCTAAACCCGCTCTTAAATCTAACCGATATTCTGTAATGTTGGATTTCTTCGTATATTTTTGTCCTATAATAGCAGGATATTTTTGAAAAATCTCATCGTCTGACATATTCACTGACTGGAGGTGCCGCCATAGCGTTTGATATCACAATAAAAGAATACCTCAAAGAAATTGATGAATCGCCTCTGTTGACCCTGAATGATGAGCAAACTTTGGGCAGGATGGTAACAGAGCACAACAATCCCTGGGCAAGGGAGCAGTTTGTGCGCAGCAACCTCAGATTGGTTGTCAATATCGCAAAGAAGTATGCCGACAGGGGGATGAGCCTTGGTGATTTGATTGAAGAGGGCAATCTCGGCCTTATAAGGGCGGTGGATTATTTTGACCCAAACCGAGGGACACGTTTTAGCACATACGGTGCGTGGTGGATTAAACAGAGCATTAAACGTGCCCTGCTTGAAAATGTCCAGCCTATACATATACCAACATATATGGTGGCGTTGATAAACCAATGGCGCCATATCGCAGCAGAGATGGAAAATAAATTAGGCAGGAAACCGACAATAAGAGAGATGGCCGGTGCAATGGGGGTCAAGCTTCGCAAGGCAAATAAAATAAACGAAGCAGTTAACATCCTTGGCTCGGTCAATGATGCCGGTGATGATATTGAGGCTGACAGCGACCAGGCTCTCGAAGATATCCTCGAAGATGAAAGCATTGGGGCACCCGAAGATGACCTGGTTAAACAGGAGCAGAAAACTAAGGTTCTCCAACTGCTCCATGAGCTTGATTCACGCGAGGCTGATATCCTCAGGCTGCACTACGGACTCGATGGCGGCAGGGCGTTGACCTTAAAGGAAATCGGAAAAAGAATGGACCTGACCCGCGAGCGCATCCGGCAGATTCAGCGAAGCGCTCTTACAAAACTATGCGAATTTATGAACGAAGAATAATACCCGGACGCATATCAATATACTTGCATTTCTCATTTGCCTGCCAATAATAGTGCAAAATCGGACAGTTTTACGTCATTGCCGAAAATCAATCACATGCGCTGCGCAGGGGGTTTGGGAGAAGGATTTGCAAAAATTATGGGATTTGGGGGGTGGGGTTCAGGGTTCGGTGGTCAGGAGTCAGAAGCCAGTGTCAAGTTCTGGTTTAAAGTTGTCACTTTCCGTTTCCATATCCTTTCTTGTTTAAGCTAAACCTGTCCGACTGAGCGGAGCGAAGG
>JAFGRL010000186.1 GCA_016935195.1 Sedimentisphaerales bacterium | reverse complement strand
TAAACAAATTACCACGCCTTAAATATTGCTTTATTTGCGCCGGAGAGAGTTTATTATCAGTGGCTGTTTGTATAATACCATCTTCGTTGAAGGAACTATCAAGACAGCCCAAGACAGCTATAGTGGGATGTGTTTTCATATAAATGAGTTGTTTCTCCAGCCGGCTTGGTGCCGATATATCATCAGCGTCTTGACGTGCAATGAACTCAGCTTTTGCCTGGCGAATGGCAAGGTTCAGCGATTTCGTCAACCCAATATTTTTAGGGTTCGTAAGTATTTTAATGCGGCTGTCGTCGGAGGCGTATTGTTTTAATATTGTCTTAGTACCATCGGTTGACCCATCGTTTACGATCAAAAACTCCCAATCAGTCAGTGTCTGGCCAAGAATGCTATTGATTGCTTCATTAGTATAAGATTCGCCATTGTGGACAGACATAATGATGGTAACCTGTGGACCATTTTTTTTGTGAGAATTGACCATGAGATTATTTTCTTCTACAATTTATGATATGGGGCCTATCCATCCACGCAGACCATCTACAATCCGTCTGGGCAAAACCGTTCTTACTAAATTGGCAATCGCTCTATTTAACATCCTGACATTTAGATGTTTAAGTAATTGCTTATCAAACTTGGTTTGCCGTTTAAATTTATAATCCACGAAACATCCACTATCTTTCCCATAAAAGTATTTTGTTTTTGTATCGTATCCAGGAAGGTAAACCAGACCAACATCGTCGATATGTTCGTATAACCTACTATCCAAAACGTACCTGTACAACTGGCTATTAGGGATTCCCACAAAAACGTTGAAGCTCACAGCATAGGGTTTTAATCTACGCATGAGTTTTCTTGTGGACAAATAATCTTCATAAGTCTCACCTGGTACACCTGTTATAAGGCTACAGTAGCACCTAATGTGGTATTTCTTGCATAGCCTAATAGCCTTCTCTATCTGCTCGACGGTAATCTGCTTGTTTAAGATATCCAAAATTCTTTGACTGCCACTCTCAACACCCAAGTAGACAGCCCTGCACCCAGCCACGCTCATAAGCTTAACAAGTTCTTCATCACAGAGGCTATCTACTCTTGTCTCACATGCCCATTGTATGTTTAGTTCCTTGCTGATTAGGCCTTCGCAGAATGCAAGGACCCTATTTTTGTTTAGTGTGAAATTATCTTCTCTGAAATAGATTGCCTTTGCAGAATAGTTCTCGATGAGGTATTCAATTTCAGAAATGATTCTTTTTGCCGAGAGATATGTATATCGTCTGCCCCAAATTGAATCCACAGAGCAAAAAGAACAATTGAATGGACACCCTCTGCTTGTGTTCATTGTAAAAACGGGTCTGATATCAAGCCACTCACAACTATAATCATAACCCATTTTTGTAAAAATATCCCACGGCTGAAAAGGAAGATCGTCCAAATTGCTCATACGCTCTCTTTTTACAATTCTTTCATTTGTCTTGCGGTCTATTATATCCAAGAGCGTTTTTTCGCCCTCACCTTGAACAACATAGTCAACAAAAAGGGGAATGGAGTCGAGAGCAACAGAAGTGTGCGGCCCGCCCACAATTATTTTCCCATTCCATAAGTTCTTTTCTCTTATATTATTAATCTCGATGAGCATTCGCAAAGTGTCTCGATAACAAATTGTATTAGCATAGATGCCAACAAAATCAATATTGTTATCCTGCAAAAAGCCTTCTTCTATGAAGTTAGACGGTTCAAGGTAATTATCAATGAAAAATACCTTGTGTTTTTCCTTACGTAGAACGGAGATCAGAAAACCTACTCCCAAAGGTGGTCTTTTTTCCGTGGTAAAAAAAGGACTGATTTTAGGTGCCGCTGAAGTTGTAAGTAATATGTTCATAATGGCCTGTCCCTCTATATCCCAATCTCCATTAGAGAACTATGTATATTCTGACACGTTACCGCTTTTTTGCAACCACTACGAAACCAAGAGTGTTACTTTTGAGGAAACGAAAGTTGGATAGTACACAATCCAGGATATAGAATAACCAAATGATAGGAGTCACGATTGTGATGCGTATCACCCGCATGAGTATGCGCAAAGATTTGGAGCGAAACACATCGCCAAAAGCATACATGACATCTCCTATTTCTCTTCCTAAGACTGCTATACACGTTCCGACGCGATGGAATTCTAATGGTTCTAAGCCAGCTTCCTGTAATATAATCTCCAATATGTGGTGGCTAAACCTGTAGTAGTCATAGGGTTCTCCGTGTAATTTGTGTGTAAATGGAGATGATAGTATGATATGGCCGTTATTCCTAACGACCCGAGAAATTTCGCGGATTGCTTCTCGTGGGTATGGTGTATGCTCTAGCATCTCCGTGCATATCACTGTATCATAGGTGCCACTTTTGAATGGCAGTCCCTTGGATATATCTGCCACAATGTCCACCTTTGGACCTTCAACCATATCTACACCGACATATTTGTCCGCATATGGTGAGAATATCTGTTCATAGGGCTTCATGCCACACCCCACGTCTAGGACATTTCCGTTGACATATTTGACTGTCTTCTTGAATTGCTTCCTTAATAGCATTGTTGTAATGGCAGTGGGAGCGAGATAGTTAAATTCGATTGTGCCTATCCATCTAAGCACGTTAGCTTTATAAATACTGCTGTCTAAGTTAGTCATTTCTTCCCGCTCTTTCGCTTGGATTGCTCAACTCTGCCGTTCGGACTTTTGTGCAAAAGTAGATTGTAATCGCCAATATATTCATTGAATGAATTGCTAGGGTTGTGTAAAAGACCCCGACAAAACCGAAAAGATTTATAAAAACATAATCGAAAATTACGTTGATAATGCCACCTATCGAGGTCGTTATTGCAAGAATTTTTGCAAAACCAGATGGAGTTACAAACCCGTGATTTAAAAGAGAACCCCAAATCTTAAACGGCAGCAATACCAAAAGAATATTCATTATCATCAAGAAACTGACAGTATAATATTCAGGAAGCATGTTCTTCAAGACGATGGGAAGGCCGAAATACAATAATACGCTTAATGCTAAACCGACAATAACGCAACGAGTTGCATATTCTTTAAGCTGAGCTTTTATCTTAGTAATATTCCCTACTGTAATATACTCGGTAGTATTGGGTGCAATAACCTGGCCTAAAGTTATAAACGGAATTAGCAGAAGCTGGAACATTTTATTGATTATTTCATAATAGCCAATCTCGACTACAAAGCCAAATTGCTTCAATATAAGGATATCAACCCTGCTATAAAGGAAATACGCAACACCTGAGATTCCAAGAACCAGAGCGTATTTCACCACCTCAACTAAAACGGTTTTATCAAATCGAAAACTCAAATTTTTCTGAAAACCATAAAGGAAAACTACCAGTAAAAGATACAAAATATTTTGGGAGAAAACCGCGCCAACAAGAAAAAATTGTTTTATCAAGATAAAAGAAATAGCAAGGGAAAATATCCCGACAACTGAACTAACAAGAGCAAGCCTTCTAAACTGCTTTAGGCCCCTGTAGACGCCATCCACGATACTTGTCAGAGGCATAAAAAAAAGATAGGGCAGGAAGTAAAGAATATATCGGTAATTGTCTTTGAATATTATATTACCGAAAAGGATAACGACTACTGTAATTAACGCGCTTACGGTTATGGCAATTGTGGAAACTGAGAAAAGTACTCTATTGAGTTTTTCGGATTGTCCGGCTTTGTACTCCGCAACAAACTTTGAAACTGCTATGGAAAGACCAAAGTCACAAAAAATTGTTAGCAAGCCAACCACCGCCAGCAAGTAACTTAGTAAACCAAACTCTATAGGCTTCAAAAACTTTGCTGAGATGAAGAAAATCAAAAATGTCACACCGCTTTTGCTGAATACCTGCAAGCTGCGCCAGACAAAGTTATGGACAATTTCTCTGTCCCTCTCATACAGTTTCTCCGTCATTTTAGCTCAGAGTCCTCCTGTAGGGAACTTCCAGCCAATAGGAGTCGTAACCTATCGTCCGCAATTTCGCAAAAACTTCTCTCATTACGCATCTAACTATCCTTACCCAACTTCAGGAGGTTGTTGTTTTTGTTTTTTTGATCATGGTCTGCTTACATTTTACACACCGGTTATTGTGAAAAAGTTGATAAAAGAGTAAACGGAAGCGATTGTTTAGTGGTGCTATGAAAAGCTTTCTAATCAGAAACCGCTGAAAATACAGTTCCTATGTGTTAGGATAATTACTTTGCCTAATAATTTTACTAACTGCCTCAATCACATCATCCACATCCTCATCTGTAAGCTTTGCCGAAAGTGGCAGGGAAACAGTTCTTTCTGAAATCCATTCGGCATAAGGGAAATCTCCCTTTTTATAGCCAAATGCCTCTTGATAATATGGGTGTAAATGAAGGGCGATGTAATGAACGCCTACACCAATATTCCGCTTCGTCATTTCATTAAGAAACTCATCTCTCGTTATATTCAAATGGTTTATATCAAGCAACAGCGTATACAAATGATAGGCATGTCTCGTATTTGGTTCAATCGAAGCCGGCGTAAATAAAGGCAAATCCTTAAAGGTTTCAGTATATCGCTCCCAAATCTCCTGTCGCCTTTTCCAATATTGTTCGACCCTTGGTAATTGATGAATGCCAATAGCTGCCTGAAGGTCCATCATATTATATTTATATCCAGCATAGACCACTTGGTAATGTTTATATCCCTTGTCGCTAAACCGCCCCCAAGCATCTTTGCTCATTCCGTGTAATGCTAAGATTTTTATTTTATTGGCGTACTCTTCATTCTCGGTAATAACCATTCCCCCTTCACCGGTTACAATATTTTTGGTTACATAAAAACTGAAACATCCTAAATCACCAAAAGTTCCCGCTTTTTCCCCATGATATTCGGTTTCAATAGCATGAGCCGAGTCTTCTATTACTTTTAGATTATGTTTCTTTGCGATGTTAATAATAGCATCCATATCACAGGCACGGCCGGCAAAATGAACAGGGATAATTGCTTTTGTCTTGGGTGTGATTTTTCTTTCAATATCTTCTGGATCAATATTCATAGTGTCTTTTTCGCAATCTACAAAGACAGGCCTTGCCCCTGCATGAATGACTGCATTCGAGGTAGCAGAAAAGGTCATTGTAGGAACTATCACTTCATCACCAGGTTTTACGCCTACCGCAAGGATGGAAAGATGCAATGCCGCCGTACAAGAATTCAACGCCGCGGCAAACTTAACACCCTTGTATTTTTTGAACATTTCTTCAAATTTGTGAACCTTAGGACCCGTACCAAGCCAACCAGTTTTCAAAGAGTCAACAACTTCGTCAATTTCTGGTTGCTCAATTAGTGGGCTGCCAAATATCAAAAAATCCTTTCTCATTGGTAAATCCTCGAATTGTAAATTCAATTTCAAAAGTTTTTGATTTCTTTCACTAACACTTATTTTTTAGTGGTAGTTTTTTGATAGCACTACTGTACCATGGCTGTATTATCTTTGATAGTTTATGCATCAATTTAAAAAACGCCGTAGGTTCAGAGACATACCAGGAAGTACAAAATACGAAGGACGCAGAGTGAAAAAAACACCGGTTGTGCAGAATGTATTTTCTGCGCCACGGTGTTCATAATTTTACAGCACCACCATAGCGGTATTGGACAGTCCGCCGTCGCTGGCTTTATTGACGGCGATGATGCGGTATTCCAGTTCTTTGCAGCGGGGCTGCTCGACGACAGTAACTTCTGTCATAATCAATTATCTATCCACTTAAACTGCGTCCCTGCAGGTTGCTCTGCAGCGTTACCACAAAGACTACTATACCTATTCAGTGTCCTTACCGAGTTATTATCCGCACGTCAAGAAGAACTAAATACGCCTCTTGACCATGATTTACAGATGACTCTGCTATGCGCTACTACTTTCGGGCGGTGTATTTGCTTTGGCAAAGTACTCGCGGGCAAAGGCTGCAAACACAGCAATAAACAAAGCTGCTATCCCTGAAAGCATAACCATTTGCCTTCTTTTTGGTTTATATTTTGTTTCCGGCACAACTGCTCCGTCAAGAATCTGAATCGTCGGCATACTCTTGGCTTCCTCAATCTTGGCAAGCTCATATTCCCTGGAAAGGAGCTCAAAGAGCATCTCTTTAATTTTCGCCTCTCTGCTCAGGATATTCTCAAATTTACTGAGCTCCTGCTCTATCTCTTGCAATCGATTCTCCAAAAAAACTCTCTTACTTGTAGCTTGTCCCGAAGACAATCTTTTATTCTGATGATCCAGTTGTTCTACATAAGCATTTGCCATAGCCGCTGCTCTGTTGGGGTCTTTATCCTCCACTGTTATGGTAACAATGCCTTCGTCGGAAACTTTAATGGTGGTATTGTTTCTTAGCCTTTTTCTTACGTTGGATTTGTATTTTTTCTCTTCGTACGCCTTTATCAAATCGAACCTATCGATAATAGCATCGATAACAACTCGGCTCTCGAGGATTCCGGCGTACATATCGGCGATACTCGTAACACCAATAGCTTTGCTGAGCAAAGAGCTTCCCCCTGCTCCTAATCTGCCTGATAATTCTGATTCTTTTTGTATAATATTGATTGGTGGTACGATTGATGCGGTAGCTGAATAGATTTTCGGCAAAAAAAGACTGATAATCGCCGTTGTTACCATCACAGCTCCACAAATCAAAAGTATCATTCTGCGGCATTTGAAAATTACCCTGAAATAATCGATAAGATTTATTTCATCCTCATCGAGTTTCTCTTGCGGAGCAACCTCCACTGTTTCTGTTCCCTGTCCCATAATTCAGGTTATCCTTGGTCAAGCGTAGAATATACTGCTTTCACAACACCATAATCATTGTCACTGCGAATATCAGAAGTTACATCCTGTTATTGTAAGTGAACCAATTATATGATAACACATAAAATTTATATATTTCTGGTAACTCTAAATATACTCCGTCCCTGTCGGTTGCGCCGTAAACCAATAGTGCTGCCAAAATAGCTTAGGACAATATCACAGAAAAACTGTTAGCAACAAAGCTGTTCTTGCTCTAAAAAAAGGTCAAGAAGTGCCCCTCGGCACCTAGCCAATACAAAAGTTTGCATCACATTGCCATCCCTGCCGTATGGGCATGAAATCCTTAACACAGGATGATAAGTACGCTAAAATCGACTGTCAATAAGTATTTTACCTTTTTTGGGATGTCCATGGAACATCGTATAATGAAAAACCCTTACCGGTAACCTCACGAGTCTTACTCAGGAGCAATGCACTTTACTCGAATTTACGATCAGCAGAAATGGCTCAGTTTAATGTCTTAGGTACTAAGGAGGACACGCTACTGTCGCGGCTTTGTTTTGGTATCAAGACCATTCGGTTGTTTTGGCTCTCTCGAACGTGCTGGATAAAGCTGCGCTCAGGATGAACTTTTAAGTTCTTTGACCTTCTGCCATAATAATTCGCTAAGTTCTTTTATTCCGGAGCCGGTTACCGCTGAGATTGGATAAACTTTTTTGTTCAGCTTTTTATCCAGTTCTTTGACGATTTTACCATTCGGGTCAAGGTCAATTTTGTTGGCAACGATAAATTCAGTTTTTCGCACCAATTTTTTACTGTACTTTTCTAATTCGCTACGTATCCGATGGTAATTTTCGAAAGGGTCCGACCCGTCGGCAGGCATTATATCAATGATGTGCGCCAGGATTGCGGTTCTTTCTATATGTTTTAGGAAATCGACGCCCAAGCCTGCCCCGTTATGTGCGTTTTCTATCAGGCCTGGGATATCGGCCATAACGAACCTTCGAAAGTTGCTGAGTTCGACTATGCCGAGCACCGGATTAGTTGTCGTAAAAGGATAATCAGCTATTTTCGGCCTTGCAGCCGAACATCGCGAAATAAGTGTACTTTTTCCTGCATTGGGCATGCCAACCAGCCCGACATCGGCAAGGAGTTTTAGTTCGAGTCTTATATTCCGCTGCTGGCCCTGGCTGCCCGGTTCGAAAATTCTCGGCGTTTGATTCGAGGCTGTTGCAAAGGCTTTGTTGCCTCGGCCGCCTCTGCCGCCTCGGCAAACACGAACCTTCATCCCCGTTTTGTTTAGGTCTTTAAGAAGCAGTTTCAAGTCAACATCATATATGAGCGTTCCTGCGGGCACATTAATTATCAAGTCCTGTCCATCCGAGCCATGTCTGTTATTTCCTGAGCCTGCCTGGCCATTTTCTGCACGCCAGTGGTGTTTGCCAGTCAAATCGATCAGGGTATCCATATTCCTGACAGCCTGGAAATAGACGCTTCCGCCCTTTCCACCATCTCCGCCATCGGGCCCGCCCTTTGGGATAAATTTCTCGTGACGGAAGCTCAGGCAGCCATTGCCGCCATCGCCAGCCTTGACCTGGATTTGCGCTTCATCAATGAACATTAGTATATTTTCAGTTTCGTACCTGCCTGCTAAAGTAATTATTCATTTGCATTTTGGTTTTTCAGGCTAATCTCCAACGAACCGCCTGAGCTCTCAATCAGGAACAATTCATCTTGCTTTGCCTGATTGTAGTTAGGGCAGAACTTCATATCATATTCTGCACCTTCAATTTTTACAGTGTATGTGTCCTTAGAGACATCCATAATTGTCATTTATACTGAATCCACAAATAAAATTCAAACTTTTGTCTTGACAAATCCTCATTTGACGTACTACATATTGGTTATATAATATTAAAGTTTCAATATATCGTGCGTTTTGGCACTATTTATGAGGTTTGTTTCGAGCTGTGAGGTGTCCGTTTTGTAAGGAAGATCACGACAGAGTCATCGATTCCCGCTCGAGTGACTCCGGCCGGGCTATCAGACGCAGACGGCAATGCATGGCCTGTGGGAGGCGTTTTACGACTTATGAAAAAATTGGCGAGAGTTCCAAACTTTATGTGGTCAAGAAAGATAACTCTCGTGTTCCTTATGAAAGAGATAAAGTTGTTGCAGGATTGCAGAAGGCCTGTTACAAGCGAAAGGTCCCTGCTGAGGGAATTCAGCAGATAGCAGATAAGGTTGAGGAGGATATTTTCCGCAGCTTCGATAAGGAAGTACCCTCTGGCTTTATTGGCGAGAGAATTATGAGGTACCTTCGCCAAACCGACAAGGTTGCTTATATTCGTTTTGCGAGCGTATATCGTGACTTCAAAGACGCAAGTGAGTTAATAGACGAAGTTAGACAGGCTATTGCCGAAGGAGAGTTTGCAGGTCAACAGAAGCTGTTTGATAGTTAATGGTCAAGAATTATCCGCAAGATATTTGATACAGGCCATTAGATGATTTTCAGATTTACAGGGATGTGAAAGACAGAGGCAGCAAGATGCAGCTTAAAGTCGTCAAGGCTGACGGCACCGGAGAGGAATATTTCCATACGAAGGTCATAGGCACCATCAGCAATGCTCTGAGCGGCTGTGGTCAGGCTGATATTTGTGTAGCAGAGCAACTTGCCGATGTTGTCACATATTTTCTCTATCATCAACAGTCTCTTCGTACAATAACAAGCGGAGAAATTCTTGCCGTTATCAAGGCTGTTTTAGCGGCAACGAGTAATGAAACAGCCGCAATCGTTCTAACCGAACACCATCTCGAAAGGAAGCTTAAACGCAGCCGAATTGAGGTTGTCTCGTTCGATGTGTCAGAACTATCCGATGCTGAGGTTTTGACCGATACTGAAAGACCCGGCACGAGGTCTCGGTGGGATAAATCTAAAATAGTTAACTACCTTGTAAGAAAGCATAATGTTACTCGTCAGTGTGCTCGGACAGCGGCCTCGATGGTAGAGGAGAAGATCTTCCGTATGGGTATCACGCTGGCCCCTGCAAGTTTGATAAAGCAGCTCGTTATCAATGACACCGCCGCGGTCTTAAAAGCTGAACGGCAACTGCAAACAATATAACTCAAGCTCCCGTTTTGGACCTGGTTCAAATCAGGGCAAAGACTAGCGAAACTGTGGTGTAAAACCCGGCATTTTTTCAACCATGCCCGTAGTTCTCAGATTACTCGACTATCAGGGATTGAGGATTGCCCCGGCCCGTTTCGCAGCCCTCCCAATCCAAAAACATTCAGCCCACCGATTTATGGGCAACACGCCCTTTATTCAGCAGCTTCTCTCAAACGTTTTATCCTTGCCCTGAATCCAACGTGGTTCAGGTGTCACCCCCCAGCCTCCAAAACGTGTCCCGCCTGCCCGTCGGAGCCTTGGCGAAGTAGGGAGCGGAATCGAATGGGCCGGATTCAAAAACAAAATCTTGCACCTTTGTCGTAAATGAGTAAGATTTGCAAAGAAAAGAAAGAATCGTTTGCTTAGAAGCAACGGGAACTTCTTATACAGAAAGAAACAATCTGTCTTTCGAAGTTTTATGCAGATTGTATAATCATTGCTGGATGCAGAAAGATAAAGGAGGAATATCATGGAGATCGACAGTATCAGAGCATTTTTTATGTGGTGTACGATTCTAAATATAGCATTCTTGTCTCTCTCGTCGCTGATATGTGTCTGTGCCGGAGACTGGGTCTACCGAATACATAGCAAATGGTTCTCCATTCCAAGAGAGGTCTTCAACGTGGCGATGTACTCATTTCTCGGACTATACAAGGTATTGGTCTTTGTGTTCAATCTTATCCCCTACGTGGCTCTGCTCATCATCGGATAAATTGGACGAGTCCTTCGACTTTGCTCAGGATAAATATTAAAGAACCAACCGTGCGACGACAGGCTCTCGTCTCGGCGTAGCGAGCCGTAGCCGGGCCGCCCTGACGAGCGGCAACTTCTGATACAAGCAGAAACAGTTTGTCTTTCCCATTTTAACAGGCTGTATAACCATTGTTATAATTATGGAAAAATGGAATGACGATTCATGACACCGTCTATACGAACAGCTTTAAGGATGTGACAGGATTTTACAATTGCAGGCCGATTATGGCAGAAAGATAACGCCTCAAAAGCAGAAAGAGGCAATCGATAAAGCAGTGGAAAGTAGCAGGATATATATGAATAGATTGATTGTTGTGGCATTAGCTGCCAATCAAGTGGCCAAAAGCGCGAAAAAGGACAACCACAACCGTTATTACTTTCGTGTAACAACGAAGCGCTTCAATACGCTCAGGCGGACTTTAAAAGCTTTAACAAGATTGCAGCAATGAAAACAAGTTCCTTTCCACTAAACACTAACAACTATCCGCTCTACGCTGTACGCTATCCACTGTCCCCGACAACCGAACCACTATCCACGAGCCGCGAATTCTGACTTCTGACTCTTGTATTCTTTTTTTCCTCTCTCCCCGCTATATAATCACCCCCCACAACTGTATCGTGTAATTCTCTATCCATAAGTACTTACGTGTGAATCTCGCCAAATCACCAACCGAAAAACAAAAATTCCTGCCCCACACCATTTTTTACATAATCTTGAGAATTCGGCATCCAACCATTTTCAACCAAAAACGAAGATCCCCCCGAAAAAACGGGGTTAAAAAAACCTGCGCTTGGCCTCCAAAGACAAGCACCGCAAGACTCATACGTAAACAGATGCACAATAAAATTCATATGTGATGATACGTACTTGTGTGATGATACATCCGTGTCTAAATAAAAATATGTATTTGTGAAGGAATTTGTGAATGTGTTCACATTCACAAAATATATATTAATTCAAGCCTAAACTCAGTCAAACCAGCCCCTCCTAAACTGACAATAGAAAACCTGTCTTGAACTTGTCTAAGGATCTCCAATCTAAAATCACAAAACCAACAATCGAAAACTTATCCTGCCCCACCTAATCAATTCTGTTTTTATTTGAACAGCTTCCGCATAGCCCGCCCTGTCGCTTTGCCAACCGTCCTGCGTCCTATCCGCTTGCCAACCTTGCCTTTTTTCGCAGCGTTTATATCTCCGAGCAGCCTCGCCAGCCGGTACAAAAAACCCCTCGTTTTATTTATACTCATAATTCAACCTCCTGCTCATTTTTTTCTCTCCCTTCTATTTTATTGTCACTGCCGTCTGCGTGCCCTCCGACCCTGCTCCGCCAAAGCTTTTAGCGCCGGCGAGAACTCTGCGGAGGATAGCTGGGCGTTGATTATTTTGTCAATTTGCTTCACTATCCGCTATTACCCTGTAATTTGCAGATATAGATTTACCGGGAGAATACCACCAAAACCGGACATCAGCAAGTAGATTTTAAGTTACCAGATACGCAACCTATCCTCCGTCTTGCCCACCGTAGCCTTTGCAAAGGCCGGAGCTGCAGCAAAGGCGTATCCCCTATCCGCAGTACGTTATACGCATCGCGCCTCACCCCCGAACCCCGAATCCCGAGCCACGATTCACGACCTACTATTCACTACCCGCTTTACGCTGTACGCTATCCACTGTCCCCGACCACCAAACCCTGAACCCAGAGCCACGAGTCGCGCTATACACTATCCCCCTCTCCCCCCCTTTGCGCAGCCTCCCCCAAGCCCGCCGATTTTTTTGCTGTCCAGAATATCCTGTATTAAATTAGCTAAAATATTCACCACCAATACCCCCATCTGTTTTCTGTCTATCCGCTCCCAATCAACTCATCTACTCATTTGCCAATTAACTCATCCGCTACCCTACCCCCATTTATCCGCAGTATTTCTCTGTCCACAATATCCTTTCACAGAATCCGGCTCTTATACCCTGTATCAGATGGTGCAGGGACTTTTTACGAGCTGTCAAGTTCTGGTTTAAAGTTGTCACTTTCCGTTTCCATATCCTTTCTTGTTTAAGCTAAACCTGTCCGACTGAGCGGAGCGAAGG
>JAFGRL010000022.1 GCA_016935195.1 Sedimentisphaerales bacterium | reverse complement strand
GGACCTGACCCATTTAACAAAAATAAATGGCAGGTGCCGACTTGATTTGCCACCCGGATTTCGCTACTTCTCAATTTCATGTCTCTACGCCTAACATCGGTAATCAATCGTCATTTATTTGCCTTTGAACCTTCTTGATGTTAAAAGCGTTCTCGCAACTTATCTGCCGTTATACTAATGACTTATAGCCTTATCAGCCCCACCGCCGTATCTACATTTCTGATGCCTGACTACAGCAGGGCATTCCGCAATCCTGTCCGTCAAAGATAGCTTATATTGATATTATGACATATTGTCTTGGCCGTCAAGAAAAAAACGAAACTTCTCGAGATTCTGTCATTGGACTTGATTGTACGGCCTGTTTGCGTTAGGTTTTGCTGAAATTTGGGCAATTAGGCAAATATTATGGTCTCCTGGCTCTAAAATAGTCGGGAAATGTAAATGGCACTGCTATTAGGCTATGACATAGGAAGTTCTTCGATAAAAGCGACACTGCTGGAAGTTGAAACGGGTGAAATGCTTGCAGCAGCCACATCGCCCCAGAAAGAGCTGGAAATTATCGCAAAAAAACCAGGCTGGGCTGAGCAACATCCACAGATATGGTGGGAAAACGTAAAGGATGCAACAAAGCAGATTAAATTTAAAGCAAAGCTTAAGGCTGCCGACGTAAAGGCGATAGGCGTTTCTTATCAAATGCATGGACTGGTGCTTGTTGATAAGAACAAAGAGGTATTAAGACCAGCGATAATCTGGTGCGACAGCAGGGCGGTGGAAATTGGTCGGCAGGCGGCAGTTGATATAGGAGAAAAAAAGTGTCTTAAGAAACTGCTAAACCTGCCAGGTAATTTTACAGCCTCAAAGCTAAAGTGGGTTATGGAAAACGAGCCGGATATTTACAGCAAGGCCTACAAAATGATGCTGCCAGGCGACTATATTGTGATGAAGATGACAGATAAGATAACGACAACTCCCTCAGGCATCTCTGAAGGGATAATGTGGGATTTTGAAGAAGACAAACCGGCCGGCTTTGTGCTTGACTATTACGGCATATCTACTGATTTGATTGCTCAAATAGTTCCGACATTTTCGGTTCAGGGTGAATTGACTACTGAAGCTGCCGATGAGCTGGGACTTGAGCCAGGAATAAAAATTACCTACAGGGCGGGGGATCAGCCTAACAATGCCTTATCTTTAGGTGTACTAAATCCGGGACAATTAGCAGTTACCGCCGGCACTTCGGGCGTGGTTAATGGTATCACCGGCCAGAAGAATTACGACCAATACTCCAGAGTGAATACGTTTATTCACGTCAATCATATTACCCAAAGCCCACGCTACAGCGTGTTGTTATGTGTTAATGGGGCGGGAATTCTAAATAGCTGGCTCAAACATAATTTCGTAGGAGCTGATGGAAACACTTTAACATACGACCAGATGAACACACTTGCCTCGAAGGTTCCTGTTGGCTCTGAAGGACTGGTTGTACTTCCTTATGGCAATGGTGCTGAACGGATACTTAACAATAGAAACATTGGGGCATCCGTCTATGGATGGAATTTCAATATACACAAGAAATCTCATATCTTCAGGGCGGCACAGGAAGGTATTGTGTTCGCACTAAATTACGGCCTTGATATAATGCACAAAATGGGAATCAAACTTACCGCTGCCAGGGCAGGGAATGCCAATATGTTTTTAAGTCCTCTTTTCTGTGAAGCTTTTGCCACAACGACAGGAATTCCTGTGGAACTATATAACGCAGATGGTTCACAGGGTGCTGCGATGGGAGCAGGTTTTGGTGCAGGGATTTACAAAAACCTTGAAGATGCCTTTGTGGGCCTAAAGCAGGTCAAGACTATTGAGCCTGACATCAAATTAACGCAGGCATACCGTAAAGCCTACCAAAGATGGGTAAATGTTCTAAAATGCCAAACAGTAATCGAAAACCAGTAATTGACGCCGGTACCCCAAAAGTCAAATTTCCTAAGGCTCTGACCGTCAAAAGCCATACTATAACCATTATCCCTCGGTACTGCGAGACCGACCAGGCCGGTGTGGTTCACCACAGCGTTTATCCTGTATGGTTCGAGATGGGCAGGACAGAGCTTCTGCGAGAAAATGGAATGGCCTATAAGGATATTGAAAAAGCGGGCGTGTTTTTTGTCGTTGCTCAGTTGAATATAAAATATCGCAGGCCTGCCGAGTATGACGAAGAACTGGAGCTTGAGACGGTGTGTTCTAAGGTCACTGCCAGCAGAATTGAGCATACATACAAGCTTGCTCGCTGCAGCGACGGTACATTACTGACCGAGGGTTCGAGTTTGCTGGCGTGTGTCAACCGTCAGGGCAAGATTCGCAGAATACCCGAATTTATGTATCCGCAGTCGCAGAGCTCTGTTGAGTCACAACGTTGAACTTGAGGTTGACTTCACCGATACAATTAACTAAAGTACAGTCTTTTAGATACTTCGTTCGACTTGGGTTTGTAAAGGAGAGTATTCATCGGTTTTTAAGTACAGGATGTTGGTTATGGTATCGGATAAAAAAGAAAGTTGCGGTCTTTTCGGGATTTTTGGTGATGACAAGGCAGTTAATAAGACCTATTTCGGCCTGTTCAGCCTCCAGCACCGTGGACAGGAATCGACAGGAATAGCCTCAAGCAATGGTGAAATCATACACTGTTACACAGGCACAGGCACTGTCGGCAGAGTCTTTAGAAGCGGGACAGGACTGCTGGAGAAACTTGCCAATCCGATAGCTATCGGGCACGTTCGTTATTCAACCACAGGCTCCAGTAAGTCCATTAACAACCAGCCGATTTTGATGGAATACTCCCACGGACAGGTTGCAATAGCACATAACGGAAACCTTATAAATGCTGTGCTGCTTCGCGATGAATATGAGGCATACGGCAGTATTTTCAAATCGACAAGCGATACCGAAATCATAACTCATCTACTCGCCAAGCCCAGCCATGTCAGCAAGCCCGACCCGCTGGGACACGTACTGAATCATCTGCAGGGTGCATATTGTCTGCTTTTTTTATTTGACGACCGGATTGAAGCTGCACGCGACCCTTATGGCATCCGACCTTTGTGCATTGGCAGGACAGAAACCGGCAGTTATGTTATCGCAAGTGAGACCTGTGCTTTCGATGCTATAGGAGCAAGGTTTATCCGAGAAGTAGAACCCGGCGAGATTGTTACGCTAAATAAAAATGGATTAAGCAGCAGATTTTTTGTTAAGCCCAAGACCGTTACACCGGCCCATTGCACCTTTGAGCATATCTATTTTGCCAAGCAAAACAGCACAATTTTTGGCGAGAACGTGCACGAATTCAGGAAGAAACTCGGCAGAAAACTGGCTAAAGAGCATCCAGCCAAGGCCGATGTTGTTATACCAGTTCCTGATTCGGGAACATCGGCGGCGATAGGATATGCGGAGCAAAGCAAAATTCCCTTTGATATGGGTCTTGTCAGAAGCCACTACGTTGGCCGAACATTTATCTCGCCTGAGCAGAAGCTAAGAGAACTACAGGTCAAACTCAAGCTGGCGATTGTAAAAGAAGCAGTTGCCGGCAAGCGCGTGGTTGTGGTGGATGATTCAATCGTTCGGGGAACAACGACCCGAGGCAAAACCAGGGCACTTCGGCAGGCCGGCGCAAAGGAAATTCATATGCGGGTAAGTTGTCCGCCGTTGAGATTTCCCTGTTTTTACGGTGTTGACTTTCCAACAAAGGAAGAATTATTAGCCAATAATCGTAACCTTGAACAGATAAGAGAATTTCTTGAGGTCGACAGTATCGGCTATATGTCACTTGAAGGACTGCTATCGTGCGCGGTAGAGCCTGCAGATAACTACTGCACGGCCTGCTGGACCGGCAAATATCCAATACCCGTGGATATCGCGGTAAACAAATTCGCTTTGGAACGCTATCAAATGCAGTTGTTTGATAGCCGGCAGGAAATAGATGGGTAAGTACGTTACCTACGAACAATCCGGCGTGAATATAGATGCCAACGACGAGATGGTCAAACGCATCGGCTCTTACGTTTCAAGCACATTCGGGCCTCGGGTCGTCCAACTTAAGAACAGTTTTGCCGGCCTGTTCCGACTCGACTATGACGAAAAACTCTTCAAGAAAAACTACAAAAGCCCTGTTCTTGTTGCCTGTACAGATGGGGTCGGCAGTAAAGTCAAACTTGCGATAGCTGTCAATAAGTTTGATACCGTTGGCATAGACCTTGTTGCAATGAACGTCAACGATATGCTTGTTCAAGGTGCTGAGCCTTTGTTCTTTCTGGATTACCTTGCGGTCAATAAATTAGAGCCTCAGATAATAGCCGAGATGGTTAAAGGTATCGCAGCCGGCTGCCGGCAGGCTGATTGTGCACTGATCGGCGGAGAGACCGCTGAGATGCCGGATATTTACCGAAAAGGCGATTTCGATATGGCCGGCTTTGCCGTTGGTATTGTCGAACGCAGGAAAATCATTACGGGAAGCAATATAAGAGCCGGCGACGTCATTCTGGCTCTGGCATCGAACGGCCTGCACAGCAACGGTTATTCACTCGTTCGCAATATATGCTTTAAGGACAACAGCCTGAAGATGACTGATACTATTGATGAGTTAGCCGGTGCTGTTTTAGGCGATGTTCTGCTTGAGCCGACCCGCATTTATGTTCGGCCGGTGGTAAAGCTTCTCTCTAAATATAAGGTTAAAAAAATTGTGCACGGCATGGCACATATCACCGGCGGTGGACTAATTGGTAATATCCCCCGCGTACTGCCGAAGGATTGTGATGCAGTTATAAAGAAATCTGCCTGGCCGAGGCATAAGATATTCGAGTTTCTTCAAAAGACCGGGCCGGTTGAAGAGGTTGAAATGTACACGGTATTCAATATGGGAATAGGGTTCGTTCTGATAGTGGCTGAGGATTTTGCTGATTCGATAACAGGCAAGCTTAAGCACCTCGGAGAAAAAGTCCACAAAATAGGCAGAATAACCACCGGCACCGGAAAAGTTATCTTAAAATAACCCATTTTTGGAAAACCATTGAAACTGTCATTTTGAGCGGCCTGTCCTGCCTGCCCCATAGGGGAACCCAAAGTGGTTCACGGGTCATTGCGAGGAGTTTACGGCGAAGCAATCTCAATACTTTTGACTTTTGCATTTCCTTTTGATGGCAAGTGCGGAGGTGGGTAGCATACACACTTTATAATCATTGTTAGGCTTAAAAGAGAAAGATGATAAAACCAATCCAACTCGGGGATGCTTTCACACCAGAAGCGCAACGACGGTGGAATAAGATACCCGAATGGGCTCGGAAGAAGATTCTCGACAATGTTTTCTGTAGCAAATGTCTTGGTTCTGTAACAATCATTCTCGAAAAGGCGGAAATGAATGGCAAAGATCTGATTCTGCGAGGGAAATGTCAACATTGTGGAAAAGACATCTGTCGAGTGGTCGAACCAGAAAACGAATGAATAACAACTTCCCGCTTGTCAGTGTGGCCCGCCTACGACTTGCTACGCCGCGAAGAGAGCCTCCCGCTCGTCGCGATGCGCCGCAGCGGGCAGCACGGTTGGTTCTTCAATATTTATATAAAGCTATCTATCTTCTCCTTGACCTTAAACGTTTTTACCGGCCTTCTGACTGACATCCACTTGGCCGTATTCTTCTATTAAAGCCTCAATAAGTTCTTTTACAGACACGATTTTATCAACTCGATAGGTGTTAGCTCCCGCAAAAGCAAATCCTTCTTCAAGGTTACCTTTTTTGGCATTGGTTAACGCACGACCAATACAATATGGCACATTCTTAAAATCACAACTTTTCAGACACTTCCAAGGACATTTGAAAGTTTCCTTAACTCCTGATGAGACCCGCTCAAGAAACTCATCTCGTATAGCTCTTCCCGGCAGTCCTACGGGGCTGTCAATTATGATAATATCTTCTTTTTTGCAGTTTAAATACGCATCCTTAAATTCCTGAGATGCGTCACATTCATGAGTTGCTACAAACCTGGTTCCCATCTGCACACCCTGAGCACCTAACTGCATAAACTTATGGATGTCCGCACCCGTGTATATTCCTCCCGCTGCAATCACTGGGACACTTTTAATAAACAGTTCTTCATAGGGTTTTATCGCAGAGATTACTTCCGGCAGTATCTTTTCCAGCGAATAGTCAGGGTTATCAATCTGCTCTCTTTTGAAACCGAGATGCCCGCCGGCTAATGGTCCTTCTACAACCACTGCATCAGGTATATGGTCAAACTGTTTTGCCCACGATCTAAATATAAGTTTAGCCGCCTTGGCAGAAGATACGATAGGGACAAATTTAGTAGGCAGTTCTCCTAACTTGTCCAGTGGCAATGTCTCAGGAAGCCTTATTGGAAGACCTGCCCCAAGAAAAAGCAAATTCGCTTCCTCTTCCACTGCACATTGCATAAGGTCGTCGAAATCTGAAAGGACTACCATTATATTTACGCCGATAATGCCGTCTGTCTTGGCTTTTGTTTTTTGGATTTCTTTCCGCAAGGCTCTTTTATCCGCTTCCTTAGAGTTTGTATCCCAGTCCGGCTCAAACTGGCCAATTCCAGCAGTAGCAATAACTCCAATACCACCGGCATTTGCAACCGCAGAAGCTAAACCTGATAATGAAATACCAACGCCCATTCCTCCTTGAACGATTGGTATATCAGCTTCCAAATCACCTATTCGCAACATTGGCATCTTTTCTCCTTACCCACACACCAAATTACGACATGAGCCTAATTGGTGAGGGACTTAAGTTTCGCTCCGCATATCTTTTAGACCCGTCCGACTTCGCTCACGGTGACCAGTTTCATATGAAACTGGTCACCCTGGTTTCACAACTTGTTTCTGTTTGCTTGCGGAGTAGTTCTACGCATCGGGCTAAGTATTTTAGCTCTTCGGCTCCATTTTGACAAGGAAATTCACCACAATTAACGACCCCCGACCCTTAAACCCTAAATAACAAATACTATCCGCTATCCGCTAAATACTAAATTTATTTGCAAAATTTTAATTGGCGCTGTAGTGTTAACATAGTGCGAAAATAACAGAAGTGAAAGTCCAAGGGTCAGTTGAAATGACCAAAAACACCGAAAAGCTTTATGCCGAACGGCTGAAAAGATACGTAACCGCAATGCGCAATGAAAAGCCCGACAG
>JAFGRL010000185.1 GCA_016935195.1 Sedimentisphaerales bacterium | reverse complement strand
TTTTCACCATATATTTTTGTGGCTTTTTTAGGGGGTGGTCTTGGTTTTATCTCGCTTATCTGCTACATAACTGCCCTTTTGGCAGGGATGATAAATCGGCTGCGGATTTTGCAGGATGAGCAGTTGTTTCTGTTGCGTAAGCAGGAATACCTGCCGGATAGTGAAAGAAAATCGTGATGATACATTTCTTTATCGGTACCAAGGCGCAGTTCATTAAAATGGCTCCGATTATGGTTGAGTTGAACAGTCGCAATATACCTTTTCGATACGTTGATTCAGGTCAGCATGCGGAATTAACAAGGTCGTTGCGCAAGGTTTTCGGCCTGAGGGAGCCAGATATCAATCTTTACAGCAGGAACAGGGATATCGTCTCCATCCCCGGTGCGGTGGGATGGGGCTTGAAACTCGGTTGCTCGATATGGTTCAGACGGAAATGGCTTCGACAGCGTGTATTCTGCGGGGGAGGAATTTGTCTGATTCATGGAGATACCCTAAGTACACTGCTGGGGATGAAAATGGCCAGGGCTGCGGGGTTGAAAATCGGTCATGTGGAAGCAGGCCTGCGAAGTTTTTGTATGTGGCATCCATTTCCCGAAGAATTGATACGGATATACTGTATGAAACGATGTGACATTCTATTTGCCCCATCCGAGGAGGCGCAAGGCAACTTAAAAGCTATGAATGTTCGGGGTTGTGTGATGAAGGTAAATGGCAATACGATAGTCGATGCACTACGGTTGATGGAAAAAGTTCCTGCAACAATCAAGATACCAGAGGGGCCTTTTGCATTGGCGACGTGTCACCGTTTAGAGACCATAACCAGTCGTAAGAGACTCGAACAGGTCATCTCTTTACTCAACCGGGTTTCCCGGCAGATAAAAGTTGTTTTCGTTACTCATAAACCGACACGTCAGTACCTCAAACGTTTTTATCTGGCAGATAAGCTCAACACCGAAATTTGCGTGTTGGGTATGCAGGAGTATATGAACTTCACAGCCCTTTTAAGGTCGGCTAAGATGGTCATTACAGATGGAGGCAGCATCCAGGAAGAATGTGCCTATCTTAATAAGCCATGCCTTATATTGCGAAAGAAAACTGAGCGGCCGGACGGACTGGGCAAGAATGCGGTGCTCTGGGGATTTGAAGACAAGATAGTGGATGAGTTCCTTTCTCGGACTGAAGTGCTTGCTTCGGCAGGTCCCTGCGATTGGCCTCGGCCATCAGTCGAGATTGTCGATGCTCTGATTGAATATGGAGGTGGCCCATAAATATGAAGGAAATGCAAATGCCTCAGGGACTGGTGAGGATTTCCGACTACAAAGCTTTGCTGCAAAGTGAATTATTTTCCCGTATGGAAAAGTTCTCCAATAATTTCATTACCCAAAACAGCGAGATTTTGACAGCTTACAGCCGAAAATGGGTGTTAGACCCCTTACATCAATGGAGCAGGCAGTGGGAATACTGCTTTGTTTTCTCACACATCCAGAAGTATGCGACAACACACCAGGGAGAACCAATAAAGATATTAGATGCCGGCTCCGGCATAACATTTTTTCCGTATTTTCTGCGGGAAAACATCCAGGAATCGGTGCTGACCTGTTGTGATGTGGACACATCGCTCCAGAAAATATTCGGAGATATAAACACACGTACGAAAAGTGCTGTGAGGTTTCTGCACAAGGACATTAGAAATACGGGCCTTGAAAGCAATTCCTTAGCTGTTATCTACAGTATCTCGGTTCTGGAGCACACAGCTAATTACGACGAGATAGTTAAAGAATTCGCTAGGCTTTTGAGAGACGACGGGATTCTGATTGTCACTTTTGATATTTCACTCGATGGATACAGCGATATCCCTGTAAGTCAAGTAAAAAAAATCATAGCAAGCTTACAAAATCATTTATCGCCTATCGACGAGGATAGCATCCTGAGGCTGCTTGATGGAAAGGAATTGTTTGGCCCAGATATTATAACAACGAGCTTTGTCTCAAATTGGAACAAATCACTTTTGCCGTGGAAATATCCATTGCTTAGTTCGCTGCTGGCCTCGTTCAAGAAACAAAGGTTCCCGCATTTTGGAATAAAAAAGCTAACATTTACGTGCCATATATTTAAGAAAATATAAAATGAATGTACCTGATTTTGGTTCGAACTGCTCGAGCATAGTACCGTAACCGGTGCATAATTACTATAGCCTATGTCAGAGATAGATTAATGAAAAAGGCGAGAAAGCCGGCAGAGAGAATGCCGTTAATAGGTTCTTTAGCAAGAAGTATAGCAGCCCTGTTAAGAAGGATTTTGTTTCCAGGCGCACAGGAGTATTGGGAGTCGAGATATGCTGCCGGCGGGACATCAGGGTCAGGTTCTTATGGTAAATTGGCAGAATTCAAGGCGCAAGTTGTGAATTCATTTGTGAGAGATTATAAGATCCTTTCAGTCATAGAATTCGGTTGTGGCGACGGTAATCAGCTGTCCCTGGGCGATTATCCTTCCTATATCGGGCTGGAAGTTTCGAAGACAGCAATAAAATTATGTAAAGAGCGTTTCAAAAGCGATGAAACAAAAAGGGTTTTCCTTTATGAGCCCGATTGTTTTGTAGACAAGGGTTCGGTATTTAAAGCGGAGCTGGCTTTATCGTTAGATGTCATCTATCATTTGGTCGAAGACAGGATATTCGAACTTTATATGAATCATTTGTTTTCCGCCGCCAAGAAATTCGTCATTATCTACTCGACTGATAGTGATATTAATCGTCCATTTCAGGCGCCTCACGTTAAGCACCGTAATTTTTCCGAATGGATAAAGAAGAATTTACCTAAATGGAGCCTGTTAAAAAAGATTCCGAATGAGTATCAACTCGAAATTGATAACCAGACGCGTCTGTGTGCCGACTTTTTTATTTATGAGAAGTTATGACCAAGTGGCTTAAAAACCTTTTGGCATTAGGAATTATCACCTTTCTAGTGTGGTATCTTGCCAGGCACTGGGAACAGCTAAAAGCGCTGTTTAGATTAAGTCCGAAGCAGCTTTTTGTGATGTATTGTTTGTGGTTCTTGATAGCTTTGAGCGGTGCGCGTGCGGTTCAATGTTTGCTGAGCGCTCTGAAAATTAAGACTGGTTTTTGGGACATGGTAAGACTGCATCACGCATCTTTGTTGCTCAACTATGTCCCGGTGAAATTTGGTACAGTTTTTCGAGCGAATTATCTAAAACGTCATTACGGACTCGCTTATACACATTTTGCAACCTTTTTTTTGTATATCACATTTTTAATGACCGCCATAGCAGCAATCATAGGCCTGACTGTTTTGTTGATTATCTACGGTCTAAGTGGAAATGAAAATAAAATTTTGGGTGGCGTTTTCGCGATAACAATCATAGGCTCATTGCCTTTTCTGGTTGTACCACTGCCTGTCCCAACCGGACAGGGACGGTTGAGTACTACCTTTCGGACTTTCCTTACCGGCCGAAGTCAAATGTCGAAAGAGAGGAAAACGATTCTCAAGGTGGCAGCACTTTTAGGTGTAAATTTTTTGTTTGATGCCGTGCGTCTTTGGATTATTTACAGCAGCATGGGTAAGAATATCAACGTGGGAGGATACCTTATACTCGGCGCTCTGGGTTTTGTTGTTTTATTCATCGGGCTGACCCCCGGTTCATTGGGAATCAGAGAGCTTGTGCTCGGCTTTGGTGCAACAGTTGTTGGAATGCCATTGGAAGTGGGGGTTCTGGCGGCAGTGATAGATAGAGCGATAATAATCAGTTACGTATTCATTGCAGGCAGCATCTGTACGGTGTGGCTATGGCATAAATCACCGGCCGATTTCAGTAAGCAGCAGGATGGCTCTTCAGCATAATAAGGCAATAATAAGAGTTGGTCAGGAGCTGCTGATTTTGCTGTTCAGGTCGAATATCATATAATTTGGCATCCCGGCCCTGAGGAATTTGCCATCCTTTGTGCTTTCTCCTTCATCGCCCTGAACGTACTGGAACTTATAGAGTTTCTGTAACCGACTTATCAGCGGTTCCAGCCCAGGCGCAAGCGGTATGAGGTAATAAGGGTACTTTCCGGTCGCAGCTTTCTGTTCGATGTCTTTAATCGTCTCATCAACCATCGCTTTGCCGTCTTTGATTACCAAAGCCTGTCTGATTTCCCGGTCGAGATGCCAGGCCACTTCCGGCCTATAGTGGCTGCCCTTTGAACTATGCTGCTCGACGACAAAGCCTTCGGTGGGCAGCATTGTGCTAAGCAGCATTTTGTCGGGCGGTATGTTCCGGTTGAGCATCTCGAGCATCTCTATTTTTCGCGGTGACTGCCATCTTATCGAATAGTAGTAGTTCGTTCCGATTACGCAATAGATAAAAAAGACTCCTATTAAAGTCACAACACCGGCATAAGCCAATTTGTGGTGAATTTTTTTTAAGATATCGGCCAACAACATTATACCCAGAGCCGCAGCAATGGCGATGAGAGGGGCCAGTGGTCGTTCCCATGTCTGGTGTCTCCATAAAGCACCCCTCAAAATCAGCAATTGAGAAAGTGGTATGATTGCAAACAGCCAAAATTGAGGGAATTGTCTCAGCCTGCGTTGGGCCCCCGCGCAGCGGGAAAGCTGTTCATGTTGCTTTAGCGGTTTTGGCTCCGTAAATATAAGCAGTTGACCGAATGTCAGATAAGCAATTGCAGTGAGCAGTATCGGCGACGTAAAATTCGTTACTGCAAATTCCCAGAGCTTGGCGAACCACAGCCCCCATTGGAATTCCGGCATTTCGCCTTTGGCTGAGCGCCACTTATACAGTTCCATTATCTTGGTAAAATCCCATTTGTAGCCGGCGGCCATAATTGTAAAATCCAGGGCCAGACTCAACAAAGGTGCGACGATTAAAATTGTCAACAGGGACTTTTGCGGAAAGGTCCGGCGGTGGATACAGCGGCAGAGGTAATGCACGCCGATTGCTAATGCAAAGAAAAAGCCCTCCCAGTTTACCTGCAATGCAAAGAACAAACTCAATGCCAACCCGATTCTGCATAATTTTGGGCGTTCCATTTGCAGTGGAATTACTTTGATTATCGCAAGGTAACAAAAGATGGCAAGGAAGCCAAGTGGATACAGCCACATATTGACGCCGAAGTACCCGATAAGAGGAAACAGGCAGAAAAGAAGGGCTGCAAGCAAGGCAGTTTTGTCATCCAGCAGCCCGCGCAGAATTTTAAGAAAAAGCAGTAATGCTACTATTGTTGCAACGATATTAGTAGCCCTTAAGGCCCAGTTGTTGATGCCGAGAACAGCCATGGCGGCTGCGTTAATCAGGCCGGGAAGCTGGGGATGATCAAGATACCGTGATGGGTTTTGAGTTGGTGGATTACCTACAGCCCAGGTGTACAAGCCTTTTGTATAGGCAGAACCGAATTTTAGTTGCACTCTTGCCAGCCAGGGCCCGTGGGCGTCTGCCCAACTGTGCAGGCCATAAAAGGGGCGGGTTATGTCGCGAGCCATTATTGAAACAAGCAGTATGACAAGCAATCCACCGCAGAACCAGAAGTTAGGTGTTTTGCCTGTGTGGTTTAAGCTGGTCTCTTTTTTCATAGTCTGTTCCTGTTAATCCGCATCATGGTAATACTTAAAATCTTGGTTGTAAAGCCGTATTTGGGCCAGTTAAAATTTTACTTTGCAGAGCTGACCGGAAATTTCTTGCTTGATGATGTTTTTTCTGTTACGATGAAGGTTTTCCTTAGTGAACGAACTACAAATTGTGTCGTATTTGATTGGAGATGAGAATATGGAACGCAATTGTTTGATTTTAGCTGTCCTTATTGTTGCTTCTGCTTGCCTTTTGCAGACTGGCTGTGAAGAGCAGACT
>JAFGRL010000184.1 GCA_016935195.1 Sedimentisphaerales bacterium | reverse complement strand
GTCAGATGGTGGGGTACCAACCACAAAAAGTATGGCAAAGTTTTTAAGACAAGAAAGGAGGCTGAAGAATACGCGTTAGAATTACGGAACCGCATGTGCTGCGGAACAGTCGATAAGCCTGCAAAGGTTACTCTACATGATTTTCGGCTTGAGCATGGGCGGGTTATGCAGGGACAAGTAGCCTATACGACTTTGCAAGACCATAAGCGGGCTCTGAAGTTCTTTGAAAATTTCATAGGTGGTTCGACTTGATTATCGAAGATCAAGCCAAGACATGCAGAGGCTTTTATTGCCCATCGCTTATCCATCGTCCCAAGCGTTAATACGGCAAATAAAGATATCCGCACCTTGCAGAGCATATTCAATCGGACAATTGAGCCTAGAAGATATTTGACAGAAGGCCAAAACCCATTTGTTAAAATCAAAGAACGCCGGACAACACCGAACGAAGTAAGATATGTTGAAATCGAAGAATATCTGTCCTTGATGGATAAAGCCAAGAATATTTGGTGGCGAGCTTTTCGTTCCCTGGCATATGGCAGCGGATTGAGACGCAACGAAATCCCGAATCTTACATGGAAGAATGTCGATTTTGAAGAGCAGATGGTTACTGTTACTGCGAAAAAAGAATCGCAGAACCTTCTGGGATGGGATCCAAAGGGCCGTAAAAATCGTGTGGTTCCTCTGTCTGACGAAAGTGCTCAACTTTTAGCACATTTACAACTGAAAGCCGAAGAGACTTTTCCATATATCTTTATTTTACCAAAACGCCTTGAGAGAATACGAGAGCGACAAAAGATCGGAACATGGAACCCAAGTTCTCAAATAATCAACAACCTTGACCGTAACTTTAAACTTCTGCGACAAAAGGCAGGAGTTAGTTATTGCACACTGCACGATTTTCGCCGGACGGCTATTACTAACTGGGCGAAGAAGCTTCCGATTCAGGTAGTCCAGCAGCTTGCCAGCCATGAGGATATTTCAACAACAAGGAAATATTACCTCGCTGTTCGTTCCGAGGACCTGGCTACTGCGAACAAGTTTTTGAATCAGATTTTGGCCAAGGCAAAATTTGATTGACACTTTTCACTAATCTGGGGACTTTGGGTGGTTCACTGAGATAAACTGTCCGAAATCTAACTTATTCATCACAAAAAAATTACTAAAACACAGGTGGGTGGATAATTATCGAAGTGTCGTTTCTGCCCAGCCCGTAACTCTGGAGTTGTAAGCAATATCGTAAGTGCTTGTTTATCTTAGACTTCCAAATGTATTTTTAGCTTATCGCCATAGTCAACTCCAGTACTAAAAAAGCTTGACACTACGGAGAAAATCATGTAGAATTCAATTGTAAACCTGCTGTCCTAATTTGGCGGGGCCAGACAATACCTAAAAGGAGAGGGTACGATAAACCCGCCTTTGGTGGAAAATGGCTCTTTGAAAAGTGAATGATATTTTTTCTTTCTTTTTTCGCCATGTATTGTGAAGGCGAAAAAAGCGAAAAAATATCTGTTCTAAAAACTTTGTTGGCGTTTTAACTTCGGTTAGTTTGAATTATCAGCCGGGGTAGAATAGGCCATAGGCTGCATCGTTTATGTGAGGCATTTTGACCTCGTAAAGGAGTGTAATCAGACCTATGACCGAATCAGCCACCGTAGGGCATTGCGACCCTGTATAGGAGTATGGTGATCGCCGACGCAGTAAGTCCATCTTCAAGGACAAGTCTACTCCAGGTAATGCTAACTTTTTTTGAGATTAGGAGAATCACAGATGAGTTATTTGGGAGTAGACCTGCACACTAACAGTTTTACCGTGTGCTACAGAAGCAGTAAAGGCAAGGAACGGATAGCAACTTTTGAGGTAAGAAGGATCGGTCAGTTTCGCAAGACCTTGCGCAGACGTGATGAGCTTGCGGTAGAAGCAACCGGCAATACCGCTTGGTTTGTCGAACAGATTAGCGATCGAGTTTCGAGGGTTGTCGTGGTTAATCCTCATCAGTTTAAGGTTATCCGCAAGTCAGTCAAAAAGACTGACAAGCATGATGCTAAGACTTTGGCTTTCTTTTTGAGTAAGGATATGTTACCTGAGGCAAGAATGAAAAGCAAAGAAAACGCACAATTACATTCGTTGGCTGGCACCAGAGATAAACTGGTCAAGCAGCATACAGCTTTGATCAATAAGATTCACAACATACTTAACGGTCATGGCATGAAGTACAAGAAAGAAACTTTGTCAACAGACAAGCATCTTAAGATTGTATTATCCGTTGATTGGGATGTGATTGTTCGTGTTGAGCTTGAGGTTCTTGCCGATCAGATACGTTCGTTGACTAAAAATATCAAGAAACTGGATGAACAGATGTCCGAACATGGTAAAAAACTTAAAGGCCATAAGAATCTTGCCAGCATCAAGGGTATCGGAGAGCGTTCAGCAACAGTGCTTTTGTCGGTGATTGATGATGTCAATGACTTTGCTGATGAAGATAAGCTGGCAGCATATTTTGGGATGGTTCCCAGGGTATCTGACTCAAATGAGACGGTTCGTCATGGCCGGATAACCAAGAATGGCTCCAAGATTGGGCGAACGACTTTGGTTCAATGCACATTGGTAGCTAAGCGATATAGTCTTTACCTGCGTCGATATTATGAACGTATTAAACGCCATCGCGGTAGCGGCAAAGCGATTATTGCAACTGCCCGAAAGTTTTTGGGAATCATTTACCAAACATTGAAGAATGACTGGATATTTGAAGACTTCCCAAACTTTGTAATCGCAAGTATTTAACGTAAAAAAAATGGAAATTGGAGTAGACTTTTAACATAGGAGGAGGAGAAGGAGGTAAAAATGCAATTCACAGTCGTTTCTTTGCGAGTGGTATTATTGACTTTTTTGGTTAGTTTGGCAGGTTGTTTTTCATCTAATCCGAAGAATATCGAAGCGTTTATCAAGCCGGCACAGATTGATGTCACTTCGGATGGCTATGTTCTGCAGCCGCCGGACGTGGTAGAGATTTATTGTACAAAGGTCCCTGAGGTCCACGGACAAAGTCAGCAGATTCGCCCGGACGGTATAGTGACATTTGAGGTGCTGGGCGAGATACAAGCTGCAGGGAAAACACCAAAGCAATTGGCCGAGCTTTTGCGTGAGAGAATTATGCTGCTGTATGATTTGGCTGGTGAACATCCTGTTGATGTACGTATAACTGCGTATGAAAGCAAAGTTTATTATGTTCTTGGCCAAGTGTATTTTCGCGGAACCCAGGAGTACACCGGTCGCGACACAGTGCTGACTGCGCTGGCAAGAGCCAGACCGACAACTCTGGCGTGGGAAGAACGCGTGCAGGTTGTGAGGCCGTCTGCTGATAAGAGTGTTAAGCCTAAAATATTTGAGGTGAATTACGACCGGATGGTGGCACACGGAGATACAAGCAAGAATGTCCTGCTTCAAGAAGGTGATATAGTGTATGTCCCGCCGACGATTTTGGCGGCAATAGGTTTGGTGGTTGAAGAAATTGTTAGTCCTATCGGGCGAGCATTTTCAACGGTTAACATTATGCAGGGGCCACCTGAAAGACGATAAGGACAGGATATTTTTGTTCGAATCTGTTGCCCATGCACGGTTTACCCCACCGTGCAATTCACTATATCTGCCGAAGCTTAATGTCAAAAGGTGTCTGGAATCCTTAATGATTTCGGCGAAGAAAGAGAAATAAAAGATGGGTAGATACTACTGGGACGTATAAAAAAGGGCTTGGGCACTTAACCCCTCCAGAAATTTTATTCGAGAAGAACTAATTAAAAACGCGCAGGAACTAAAGAGCAATTAGAGTAATGTTTCCGGCTGGAATAAAATCGGTGCTGGATAGCTATCCTCTACGATTTACCCTTAGAATTTATACGAGATACTCAAGCCACCCCACAGTTCATCCTCATCATTGACCGTGTTTTCAATCGAAATCTGATAGTTCAGTCCCGTGGTGACCGTTACACCCTCATCCTTCATAGTGGTAGAAATACCAAGAACAATATGCGACCAATTCCGGTCTACATTGCCAGGGCCCATGGCATCGTTGTAAACTATTTCCGAAGAAAGATGAATGAGCTGTTCCTCTACCATCACGCCAAAAACGGGGACATCATAGCCAAGGGCGAGAATATGTATCCAGCCACCCTCCCTGCTATTGACTGAATTGCTTTTGGCCGGCCAGAGTTTAGCGACGTAGTAACTCGGTATTAAAGAATATCTGCCTAAGACAAAAGAGCCGGGCCACGAAAAACCTACGCCTCCTTCCTGGAGATCTTTATGCCTGGAAAAGGTATTGGGAAAGTCATAATAGATCCAATTGACCGAATAGTTAGTAGCATAACTGGTGTCCTGGAAAAAAGAACCTTTATACGCTACGATGTAATCCATCTCTTCATCGTTCACGAAGCCCTTTGATAATGGAGTAGAAGCCCAGACCATTGTGCTGAGATTTGTACCGAACCAATCTAAGTTAATACTTGGCTGGACTGCTCCGTAGTCGTCAAACTTATCGAAGCCGCGCCAGATGTATTTGCTTACAACTTTGGTAGCAAGGGTAATTTCAAGTTTGTCTTTTTCAACTTCTTCGCCCCAATACTTTGGTTCCAATTCAAGGGCAAATATTTTTGTTGCCGAGCTGGCTGTAAAAACCGTCACAAGCAAGGTTGTCAGAATCCAATACTTTCTAGCGTTCATAGCGTTTCCCTTTCAAAAGGTCAGCGGTTTCTTCTTAACATCACCCCACCCAGGCTTAGCAGAGGAGTAGGTGAGAAGAGGTACTTGCCCCTGGTCTCATTTCTTTATTTCGACTATCGGAATGCCGGTATCCGGTCTACCAGATAATCTCCTTGCATCATCTACAAATTTGAGAAGCATGGCAATCTTGCTGTCGACATGGATTCTTCTGTAGATATTGCGTATGTGAGTTTTTACGGTGCCGGACCTTATCTCCAAATCCTTTGATATCTCTTTATTATTGAGACCCTGACAAACAAGTTTTGCTACCTCAAGCTCTCTTGGGCTCATATAGTATCGCCTTTGGATATAAAGCCAGTGCTTTTCATCGAGTAAAGCACTACGTGGCCTCCGGAGAGAAAATTTACAATCTCTTTTAACGTCATTCTTAGAATATTCGTCTTGGATCATCGTGAAACTCCCTGTGATAATTCCTTTATCAAATCCCGTGCCTGGGTGATTTCGCTGTGGGATAGATTACCAAAATCGCTATTTAGTTCTAAGGCATGTCTTAAAATCTTGATTGCCTCTTCATTCTTTTCAAGCCCGGCTAAGGCCTTTCCTAAGTGTAAATACGAAGCTACACGAGGGGGTGTTCTGTCAGCGTACAGCTTAAGGGACAGGTTAAAATCTTCAATCGCGAGGTCATATTGACCAAGTCCATAGTATGCCACACCACGAATATCGATAAGGTCAACGTTGCTGGGGGCAATTTCCAAACCACGCTGGGCAAGCTCAAGAGCCTGCTGATATTGGCCTTGCTCTTTACAGAGTATCCAGGTAAGGTTATTCATAGCTGTCACATTAGCAGGTTCAATCGCAAGAATCTGTTCGTAAAGTGCAATTGATTCTGCAGAATGACCGGTAACGTGCAAAAGTACGGCAAGAATATGCATTGCCTTGGTAGAATCGGGATGATTCTCAATTATTACTCGAAGTATTTGCTCTGCTGTTTCTTTGGCTTTGTCGTTTTGGGAAGTAATCAAATCTTCCGCAACAGCAATCGGTGTGCACGTATCTTCAGAGTACTTCTCATGCCAGTTGACGACCTTCTGGCTCAGTGACGTCCAGAGTTGATCGTTTTTGAGTACTTGGACCTGCGCCAGAAGCACAGTTCTGTCATCAGGAGCAGCTTGACATAGAGAGTTAAGAATCTCTTGAGCCTCGGCTTTCTCACCGTTTTTGTGTAATGCTACTGCAAGAGCAGCTCTTATTCTTAGTCTATCAGAGATGCTATTACAGAAGAGCTGTTCTTTTCTTAGGAGATCTATGGCTTTTTCACAGTTGTCTGCAGCCAAGTATGTCTCGGCCAAGAGTGTGATAATACGACTGTCCATAGGATCGAGTCCTCGAAGTTGCTTCAAAGTTGGAACTGCCAAAGCTGGTGATTTCGCAGCTTCGAGCTTAGCTTTGAGAAGAAGCAAGGATTTATCATCAGGCTTGTGGCTTAGTCCCTGCAAGACTACATCTATCGCTTTGTCCGATCGTCCCTGCCGAAGGGCAATTTTGGCCAAAAGTGCCCAGGCGTTGCTGAAGTTGGGCTCATCTTCAGTTACCTTTTTTAGAATATCTGTGGCCTGCTCCATGGCTGGGGCTATCCCGTCGGTCAGCAGATAATGGGCCTTATAAATGTGTAGTTCCATATCCTTTGAATTTTTTAAAAGGTTATTGTTAAGAATGCATTTGCCTTTCTGTATCAGATCGGGCTTTCTGGAGGCCAGGAAAAGTGAAAGAGCCCTTTTTTGAATGCTGAGTTTGTCCGGAGCTATAGACATTGCCTTTTGGATAGCAGTAATTGCGCTATCAGTGTCGCCCATAGAGTCGATGGAACTGCTTATGGCTACCCAGGTTTCAGCATTATTCGGTTCTATTGTCGCGGCCTGTTTAAAATCTCTTTTTGCCAGGGTGTGTTGTCCTAACATGGCATACGTTTTTGCGCGAAGCATATAAGCAGAAACGTCATTAAGCCGGTTCACTATTTCGTCACATAGCAACAAAGAACGATCAGGCTCGTCTGCCAGGCTGTAGTTACCTGCCTTATATAGGAGATGGACAATATTACTGATTTCACAAAGATCGACTGACGGACTATTCAACGCCTCGCGATAAGCCACAGTGGCAAGATTCAACTCGCCTGCTCGTTCGTATGCTGCACCGAGAAGAATTCGGCTGCCCTGGTTTTGTGGATTGACAACCAAATTATCTTTGAGAAGTGAGACAACTTGCGGATAGTTGTTTTTGAAACTGCTTGCTGCAAACCAGACTCTTGCCTGCTCGTATCGCCATTGCCAGCCCTTTTGCCCTTCAACTGCTTTAATTTCGTCGACAAGTCTCTGTGCGCGATCAGACTGCTTCAGTGTGCTGTCGCACCTTAAGAGTTCGCGTTTGAGAAGAATATCATCCGGGATTTCGGTAACGAGCTGTTTTAGAATTAGGTAGCGTTTTGCCTGCTCGTTCCACCGATCATAGAGCTGCGAGAGCAGCAAAGCCAAGCGGCTCTTAACAGCAGGCTGTTTATTGTCAGACAAGGCGTCTTTAATAACACTCTCGCACTCTTGGCGTTTGCCTTGCGCCGCTAATACGGTGACAAGGTATCTTACCGGCCTGGTTGACTGCGGAAAGTCGCTGATAGCATCGTATAGTTTTGATATTGCAGCGTCGGTTTCATTCCGAGCAATCAGAAGCTCAATCTCTGCCATAGCCACTTCCGGCTGAGAGGAAAAATCATTCTCTAATAGATTTAGTAACTGCCTGGCTTCGTTGAACTGTGACCGTTTGATTGCAAGCTGAAGCTGCAGAATTCTAACTTGAAGCACATCAGGGGAGGTTTTCTGAAGCGCAGCTAAATTGTCCACTATTTCCTGCCAAGCTCTGGAATTTGTGTCCGTGCAGTTTTCTGCAAGCAATTGTATCAGGCCCTGAGCATGCAATAGCAATGCATCAACATTTTTCGGCGAAACCTGAATCGCCGTGCGAGCTTGTTCTGATGCTTCAGGCCAGTTGCCGGTCTCGGCCAGCAGTCTGGCAAGGCTCACACGAGCGATAATTAGATTTGGCTGCTCGGAAACTACCATTCGCAACTGCTTAATGGCAGACTGCGTGTCTCCTAAGCGCGATAATGTCTGGGCCAATGCCAATCGAGTTCTCTCAGAATTGGCTCCCAACTGTATTGCCCGACGCCAGTATTTAACTGCCTGATACCCCTGTCCCATTCGGTCGGACAAAAGGCCCCGCAGGTATGCGGTTGCTTGCGAGGCAATATCAGCCTGACGTAGCTTGCTAATGCAATCCTCGGCACGGTCATATACACCAGCGTGGATAAATAACTCGGCGGCCAATGGGAGAAAATCCCAGGGTTGAGAAGAAAGCTCCTCTAATCCAATCGCAGCAACTTCCTGCATCTTTTTCTGCGACTTCGATTTCAGCGCGAGCTGCGACCAAATTTGCCACAGAACCTGGTTTGCAGGATCGGCAGCTTTAACGGCCTTTAGGTGTTCTTCGGCCTTGTCAAGAGCGTTGGCGTTAATTAATTGTTCGGCCAGAGATAGTCGTGTGGCCGGGTTAGATAAATTTTCCTTCTCAGCTCTTGTCAAATCTGCCAAGGCTTTTTCAAGGTCTTCATTCCTTAAATGGTAAGCTCCCCGAATGATATAAGCCTCTGGGGCCGATGGATTCTGTTGTACTGCCTTATTGAACCAGAAGTAAGGGGATTCGGAGTAATCGTCAGGACGCTTCTCGATCAATCGCGCCAAGGTATCGTATGCCAAAACATGCTCAGGGTACAGTTTAATAGTATTCTTTAATTCTTTCTCAGCCTCTTTGAATTTTCTCTGGCTGGCTAAGGCCATCGCCAACATTCTTCGTAATTCCGGCGTCGGGTTTGCTTCAAGTGCACGAACGCTGATTACCTCGGCCTCACCAAACATTTCCATCTTCAGGTACAATCCCACAAGCCTCAGAGCAGCTTCAGAGTTACCTTTGTCTATCCTCAAGGTGTTTCGATAGGCTGCTATAGCCTGCTGAATGTTGTTCCGTTTGAGAGGTCGTATGTTCATCTGGGCTTCGGCATACTTAAGCTGTATCTGGATATTGCTGTGGTCGATAGCCAAATAGCGGCCCAAATTTCTTGCAGCGTCGTGCCATAAGCGCTGGTCGTAGGCTCTTATGCCGGCAGCGCATGCGAGACGCGCTCTACGTATTTGTTGCCATCTTCGGAAGAAGAAGGCAGTTGTCACTAAAAGTAATAATGCAATTACAAGTACAACTGCGACTTTGCAATTAAAACGTCTTTGTATCACCTTTGTTTCCTTACCGGTGCTTGTGGATTATTAATCATAATTGCTTAATGAAATTTATGATGACTTCTTTAGATGTTTGCCACAATATCAGTAAATCCAAATGCAGTGACAAACTCTTGACGTATTCAGTATCGTGATAGATCCATTCCTGAAAATCGCAACCTGAACGGCGTGTTCTGCGGACTTGCCAGAGCCCCGTGATACCCGGACGCACGGAGAGCCGAGCATCCCGCCACGATGGGCATAATATATTCTCCGATTCGGGGGAAGGCCTTGGACCAACAATGCTCATTTGTCCCAGAAGAACGTTAATTAATTGAGGCATTTCATCAATGTAAGATTCTCGCAAGAATTTGCCTACGATGCTTACTCGCGGATCATTTTTCAGCTTGAACTGTGGACCATCGACTTCATTGACAGCTCGCAAGTGGTCTTGCATTTTATGAGTGCCGGCGTACATCGTCCTGAACTTGAGACAGTTGAATGTCCTGCCATGCAGTCCTTGACGTTTGTCTTTGAAGAATACCGGGCCTAATGAGCTCAATTTGACAACGACAGCAACTACAGCAAAAATCGGCGAAGACAATATCAGGATAGCCAGAGAGGCTATTATGTCACCTATTCGCTTGAGACATCGCGGATAAGCAAACCACGGCCAAGTACGGAAATTATTGTTTGCGTTCTTATTTTTGACAAACGGCAATCTCGTACTATTGAAATGTCGCACAGCCACATTATGGCCACCTATGAATAACTCATCTTTCGACTGTTCTCCAAGGAGAACACGATTTTGAACAAAGCAATTTTCTGGTATGGAAATTCCCGGGCCAACAATCGAGGCGTTCACTACAGCCCCTTCTCCTATTCTTGAATTATCGCCAAGAACTGTTGGGCCTGCTACAACAGCATTGCCGCTAATATGTACATTTTCCCCTAATATTACCTCGCCAAAAAGCCTCGCCTTGGCAGACATTGTGCCATTGCTGTTGGTGTGATTTGTTTTGTTATGCCTTCGGCCATTGGTAATGTATGAACGGCCACGCCTCAAACGCGCTGCGGTTGCAACAGCACCGAGCAAGCCCTCCTCTGTTTCCAAATCCAACACGGCACCACCAATACTGAGAGCACGTACCAACAGTGAATTCGAAAAGCATCTGTCAAGGAGCTCGGGAAACGCAAGTGGCAACGAATTTTTAATCAATAGCTTTTTACTAGCATCAATGTTTATAAAAAGCAGATGTGGCCAATCATCAGGAATTGGTCTCAGTTGGACCCAATCATTGTACAACCGTCGAAATCCCACAAGCATACCTTGAGAGCTAAAAAGTACCTTTTCGCTGGGGGCCTGCAAAGTTGGAGCCACATTGACTGCTACGACATCAGCTTTGTGACGAGCCAATACTCTCCAGAGCCATCTATCATCTACCAGGGTAACAAATCTACCATTTGAGATAATGAACCATTGCCCTAAGCCAAGTGGATTCCTTGCTTTTGACGGTACAGGTAAGTTTTCTTTGTAACGTATTATCTCTACGCCAGCCTTGAATGTCTGAAAAGCCCAATCCTGGGGAATTGCTAAAACAGCACTGTTGGCTAGTAGGCGATTATTAGAGCCAAAGCAGTCCAAAATAATACTCGCGAGAGGCTCAGTACCAACGGCAAGTCGAAGCAAGCCATCGGAACCAGTGGACGAAAGGCCTCCACCTTTGTGGATAACAGTCAACTTCTTGTTATTGTTAAAAAGCAGCATTTTCTTAAACAGGTCTTCGGGGTATGGAAGTTACACGGAACTATTCTGAGTCCTTACCACCGTCATCGCCTTGCTGTGCTGAAGCGAGAAGACCGACTATCTTCTTTCTACTAAGAGCACTGTCAGACTCAGCTTGATAGGCGTAGTAACTATAACCATAACGATTGTAGCTATCGTGGGCCTGAACATTATTAAGTATTGTGCCGAGGACTTTCGCCCCTATTTGCTCCAGTCTCTTGTATGTGTCTTTTAAGTCTTGTTTAGCGGTATGACCTGCAAAACTCGCAAGGATTACTCCATCAACCATCTTTGACCATAGAAGCGTATCAGGGCAGGCCAGAACCGGAGGAGTATCAACGATAACATGGTCGTATTTTGCGCCAACAATATCCAGGGACTCCTTTACGGCAGGTTGAGAGAGAAACTCACAGGCATTCACTACATCATGGGAATGCGGGGTCAACAAGTCAAATCCTTTTGAACAGACAGTTTGAACAGCATTGTCAAAGTCTTTGGTCAAAAACACCTCCTGCAGTCCCCGTGAACCGTTGGGAAGATTCATAAGACGCCGTACGTCAGGCTTTCTCAAATCGGCGTCTATCAATAAGACTTTTTTGCCTGACTTGGCCAGACTCGTTGCCAGATTTATAGCAAAGGTTGTCTTCCCATCGCGAATGCCAGCACTAGTAATGACTAACTTATTTGGAATCCCATTGGTGCTTAGTAGTTCTAAGTTTGTACAAATAGCTTGATAGTCGTTTGCAAGAAACTGGGGCAGAAGCGTTTTCTTGACGCTTTGTGTGCCGGTAGTAGTACCTATGATTCGAACTCCCACGCATTTTACGATGTCCTCAGGCGTGTGCAGGCTCGAATCACCCTTAGCTCTAAGAAAGGCAATCATCGCTCCGAAAACCAATGCTCCGAATAGCACAACCGCGATGAACTGAATCCGCTTGTCAGGTACAAGGCCACTGGTAGCCTCGTAGGGGACAGAGATACGTGCGGGCCGCTTGCTTTCCGTTATCATTTCCTGTACGCGTCGCTGGGTTATATCGTACATTTCCTTGGTTATTTCCAGTTCATCCTGCAGGTCTTTGATTGCCAGCTGCTTGCGGCCAAGTGCTATAGTTTCTTCGTCATCCTTAGCCAGCATACTTTCCAGGATTCTTTCGCGCTCCCTGATTAGCCCTAATTCTGCTTTGAGATTTGCAAGGCCGGGGACTTCCTTAAGAGTTCTTACACGCTTTTCCTGCCTAGCGTCATCGTACATTTTTCCGAGGCTTTGGCGCTTTTGCTCAAGACGATCTTGAAACTCTTGCAAAAGCGCGGTCTTGCGTTCTATTAGAGTGTTTGTTGGTCCCAGTGCTTCCTTGGCAGCAATTAGTTGTTGCTCCATTTGTTCAATGTTGCTCGATAGTTTGCGTATTTCAGAGTTAGAGTTGATAAATTCGGTACGCATCTTTTCCAGCTTCTTAGTCGGAATTGATTCAGCAGTTAGGAATTGGAGCTGCGCTTGAAAGGTTATTCTCTGTAGCTGGATTTCGGTAAGTCTGGCTCGAAGATTTGCCACACGTTGTAACATCACCTCATAACGGCTGCCCAGCGCGTCGGTTCCATATTCTTGTGCCAATTGATGGATTTGCTCGCGCTGTCTGTGTAACTTCTCTGATAGCATTTTGCGTTCGTTTTCCAGGAGATCCAGTTGTCTGTTCTGGTCTTTCACGGACCCTGAAACCTCAATAGCCATATAAGCGGTACGAAAGGCACTGACAATTTGAAGGGCTTCTTCGGGATAGTAGCTTTCCATTGTTATATTTATCAGCTCACTGTGCCGGACCGGATAGACCGAGATGACTTCTTTACTTATCGCTTCTTTTAGAATTTCAACCGGATAGATTGGCTTTTCAGACAACGTCACTTTTTCTTCAGAAAGCTCTTTGTTCTGGTCCGTTACTCTTTGCAGCACCTTCACAACCGGATCGATTGATTTTTCGTATAAAACCGATCTTTCGTTGAAAAACTTAAGGTTCTTGTCCACTAAATCGTCGGCCACTCTTTGCAGTACTCTCGGATCTGTCCTAATAAGGGCCGCCTGGTCATTCTTGAAGTTGTCGTACATAGGCATTACACGGTCTGAGTCCCTGTCGCCAAAGAGCACGCTTGGTATAATTGGAGCTACTCGAATTGATGCAACAGCCCTGTACTTGGGTTTAGTAAGATACCATACAGATGGAACGCCAACAGCGCAAACCATCACAGATATCAAAAGTACCGTACCCCAACGTCGCAAGATAGGCTGAATCAGATTAGCGTAAGAATCATCGCCTTCAGTTTCGACTGGGCCGCCGTAATGAGCAACCTGTTGTTCCTGATATTTTTCAATTTCGTCCATTTTATTACCTGCCCTTTCTTAAAATACCAACCAGGTTAGTTGTTAGATTTGTGAATGATTGTTTGCGTTTTCCCTTTAGATACTGCGGGACACATTCGGTCTGATTTGCCACTCACTAATAATACGGCTTTGTCCAACATTTGTCCGAGCATGCTGTTTTGCTCAGATGTCACAGCAGCGCTGTCTACAATACGGTCACTGGGTACAGCAGCATCATAATCAAGTACACTATTATGAATCTCGCAGCCTTGCCCAAGGCTCGAACCATCCCAGAATACACTGTTTCGAATGAAAGTGTTCCTTTCAATAGTGACATTGCGCCCAATGATAACGGGCCCAAAGATAATTACGTTTTCCGATACGGCAGCACCGTCCATGATTACAACGGGCCCGTAGATTCGGGCGCTTGAATCGACGTTCGCACAATCGGCAAGCCACACATCTGTTGAATCATTCCACCTCCTGCGAGGCAAGTCTATATCTTCGCTGGTAGCACTGGCAAGGAAGTTTCCTATTGCAGTCAGATACCCGGCCCGATGCTGAAAGCCTGTTGTAGCTCCATTTAGAACTGCGGTATTCACAGCTTGGCCAGCCTGGACCATGGCAGGAATTAGGCCTTCTTTGATATCGCAGTAGCCTTTTTTCGGTATATATTTTAAGATCGAAGGTTCACAAATATAAATTCCCATCGACGCAAAGTCGTTAGTTCCACTTTCTTGAGCACCAGGCTTTAACATAACTGTCAGATCCGCGTTGCCGGCCTGGTGTGTTTGCACAAGTGAATCAATAGCAGGTGGCAATACAATTGCAGCGTGCAACACAAGCAGCGGCGTGCTCATATCGCCATCAACAGCATCTCGGATACATCCAGCGGTACCGGACGGAAGCTGTTCATCCAGGAAGCTTAAGCGGATAGATTTTGTAATGGTATTATGTTTTTGCAGCAGTGCAGCGTTACCGCTCGAACAAACTACGGCTTCAGTTAAGCCCTGGGTATCGAGATGATGTAACAGACGTTCGAGCACAGACCTATCTGCTATCGGCCACAACGCCGTAGGTAACCGCGATGCCAGCGGGGATCTTCCGAAATCCCGGCTTCCAACGAGTATGACGGCTTTAGTTGGCTTTTTAATACTCATTTTGTTTTATACCAAAAAATTGGCCTCAACACTCTTCGGTCAAGCTACCGAGAAAACAACGAATTCTATCAGCAACTGCATGAGGGCTGGCTTTTCTTTTCCTGGGAATGAAGTTCTTTAATTTATGAATGCAATGATGGAGGTCCTCAACTTCATACGCAGCCAACAAATGACCAAGGTCGGAAAATACCCTTGCAATAGCCACTTGGTGGTCATTTACAGCTTCTTTATGTTTTCTCAGCCTCGGCATAACCAATAACGGCTTTTCCTTTTGAAAGGCCATCATTATCGTGCCCATTCCCGCATGACTCATCACAGCTGACGCCTTTTGCATATAGCTTTCATAGATATGCCTGTCCAGAAAACAGACAGCTTCGAAGTTGCGGGGTTTGTATGCACTTTCTCCTATTTGGGCAAATATCTCTTCGTCAATCATAGCATTATCCAAGAGGCTATCCACGGTTCTAACGAAACGATCAAATGGAAACTGCGTTCCAACAGTAAGAAAAATCATATTAATGCGCCTAAGTATTCGACATTACTATATTGCTCAGCAATCTGGGGCCATTGCACTATAAACAAATTGGCTATAGGACGAACCATTTTGCCGGATAGCGAAAGTCCTTCAACATTGGCAATACTTTCAATCCAGATGACCTTAGCACCGATAAGCTTACCCAGGAAACACGCTATACAACCCACTGCTGCTCCTGTGCTGATCAACACATCCGGGTATTCCCTAAGAATTGCCCTGATACAGCGTAACAGCACTTTCATTACTCGCAAAGGATAGCGGTGATTGCATTCCCCGACCACATAGACCCTACCGAGTTCAGCCAGTCGGTTCCGCACCACGTCTGTAGTAACAATGCAGACAGTCTCATGTCCTTCCCAACTAGAGGCAAGTTTGAGAAGTTGGGACACATGTCCCCCAGCCGAAGCAGCCAGACAAATTCGCAATTTCTGTTTTCGTTTAGCCATCAGTTTGATTTTTCAGAATTGGCCTCTTTTCCAAAAAGCTCATCTATAACTAATTGCATCTTATTATCCCATGTAGCCAGATGAACCCTTTTTCTTCGAGCAGCTATGCGCTGTGGCCCATTTTCTGCCAGCGCTTTTTTTATGCATCCGGCGAATTCCTCCGGTGTCTTAGCTTCGTAGACAACATCGCGATACTTGCGCAACTCGGGGAATGGCGTGCTGACTACAGGTTTGCCAAGTGCCAGATACTCTTTGAGTTTTATGGGATTGCAAGTTTCTATCCAGCGATTGTTTCGCCACGGCAAAATGGCCACATCAAAACATTTGCCATAGTGAGGTATTTGTTCGTATGGTTTCTTGCCAAGCATCAAAACATTGTCTTTCGAGCTTAATTGGGAGCAGTCCGACGAGGCATTGCCAACGAATGCAAAAGTAATTTCCCCCAGCAGTTCCGTTACCTTTTCGAGAAGACCAATATCAGAAGTATGATCATCAATCCCGCCGAAAAAACCGACTATCGGTTTTTTCATCTCTCGCATTTCATCAGGAACAGTTTCGATTCTCTCCGCCGAAGCAAACATGTCATAGTCAACGCCTTGGTCAATATACACTGCCTTTTTACACTGTGCGCGTTCTTGCTCGTACATTGAACTGTTTACAAATACTGTTAAATCAGCCTTGGCTTTTAGTTTCCGATCGTAATACCGTATTGTTTCTGCATCCACGTTAGGGTATTCTTCAAAGCGGTCACTTCTCTGATAGATAAGCCGCTGCTTCTTTATTTTTATCGCCACGTCGCACGCTGCCGGGCAAGCCACCCATACAACAGGCTTTTGAATCCCGACTCTGAGTTTCATTAGCCATACCTGCAATAGCAATAATCGTTCATTCATCCTCCTGGCCCAGGCAATATGGTGGACAGGCAGCGAAAATGGGCTGTATACCCAAAAGCCCTTCTCGGTTCTTTTCAAACCTCTGAGGATGCTTTTCGCTTTTCTAATAAGTTTCCTTGTGAAGTTTCTGTTCTGCGTAATATTAGGTTTCTGCATAACTATGGAATTTATATAGACAGCCTTACCGTATCTTGCGAATCGGCTGAGCATTTGTATATCTAAGTGGTCACGGTTGTGGTACCACCAGTCATTACCACCAAAACAGATAACGTCAATCTGTCTCATATCATCTCCGGCTTTGCTTTCATCTCACTCTGTACAGACCCGATCCACCAGTAAGAGCATAGAATCCGCCTATGACATACGTGTGTGCTATTCTCAGACAATCCCTTCCATTGTTCTTTGAAACCAGGGTTCTTGCCAGCCAGAAAGGAACTCTTAAGAAAAAGAACAATGCGATTAGCAGACATGCCGTGGCATATTCTAACCTGCCCCCGTGCTTTTCAAAGAACAGTAGTCTGCTGCCCATACGTCTCAGAATCATCTCCGTTGCACGTTGCCTGGTGCTTTGTCCTCCGAAATGGATAATCTGAGCACACGGAGTAAAGAATACCTTGCATCCGGATTTCTTAAAACGATAACACCAATCGGTTTCTTCTCCATACATGAAGAAACGCTCATCCATCATGCCAACCTGGTCTATTGCTTCCCGCCTGACCAACATGAAACAGCCGGTCACAACGTCAACTTCTCTTGTATCGCTTCTATCCCACCAGGACATTCGCTCACGACCGAAAAACCGGCTCTGCGGAAACACCTTGTATAAATAGGTACTTGATAGAACCATGTTAACCGCTGATGGGAACATGAAGCATGTTGGCTGTAGTGTTCTGTCCGGATTAAGAACTTTGCAGCCTACCGCGGCTGCTTCAGGATGTGCATCTGAAAACGATACCGTTTCAGCGATGGCGTCTTCTAAAACGACTGTGTCACTATTCAAAAGCAGCACATATCTACCTTTTGCAATTTTCATGCCCTGATTATTCGCCACAGCAAAACCACGGTTTTCTTCATTCTTGATTAGGATAGCTTGTGGATAGTTGGTTTCGACCATTTCCGCTGAATCGTCGTCTGAAGCGTTATCAATGACAATCACCTCAAAGTCGACCTTGCCAGACTTGTCATATACAGATTTCATACAATTACGCAGAATATCGCGTGTGTTCCAGCTAACTATAATGATCGAAACATCCAATGACTTCACTGTTTGTGGCCTTTTAACAACTGCGAAACTGTAAGCAGGGGCATTGCTCTTTTATCAGCCTGCGCCAAAATCCCCGATACCGATTCCAAAACCATTTGGTTTGCACTCTCGTCGATCCTATCAAAGTCATGGGCTAGTACCACAGCACCGTCGCACTCTTTTGCCATAGCGACAATCCTTTGACTATCCCGTTTGTCAGCAGGCCACGTATCACCCAGGTCAAAGGTCCAATACACAATTGGCACTCTACATATCCAGAGGTACAACAGACAAAGCAAGTTGAGTTTTCCGTACGGCGGACGAAATGGATAGGCGACCCTGCTAGTTCTAAGTATCTCGTTGACAACCTCCGAGCCACGCTTAATGTCAGACAACGCCCTAAAAGGGGACACCTTCCAGTAATTCAGATGTTCGTATCCATGTACTCCGATCTCATGTCCATCAGCCTTTATCCGGGTCACTACCTCTTCACGGCCGGTTATATGTCTGCCCACAAGGAAGAAAGTAGCTTTAACATTATATTGCGCCAAAATATCCAAGACGGCTGTAGTGAGCTTGGCACCAGGACCATTGTGAAAAGACATGCCGTCATCAAAAGTCAGGGCAAAACACTTAAACTTTCTAGTTTTTCGTTTCAGCAATAACCGTAAACTCTGCTTATGAATCCATGGGATTCCAATGTAAAGAAAAACGGCGCCAAGAATGCTGATAATGACACGTAAAAATATGATTTCGTTACTCCCTACGATGTTTGTTTCCTGCCTGTAAGGCATTACGCCACTTGCGTTTTATTATGGCGGCAAAACCTGCCTTTCGGAAAATGTGTTTCAGAGCCGAATTTACTGCCACAATAGAGGTGCGCAGTACGTTAACAACGATTGGATACAGCCTTGGGGCAAAAATGTAAATGGAAGCTTCCTGCCAATGATGATCACCGTAGCTACGTTTGAACTCAGCATCACCAAAGCCAAAATCAATCGACTCAACCGCATGGTCAGCACAGAGCTTTTCCAAAACATTTAGAAACAATATCGTACCAGGGTTATATTTTCGCCACTTCGGATCGTAGCCAGTGCCACTAAGGAAACAAGTTCTTCCATATTTCAGGACAATCCGATAGGCAATTGGTTCATTAGCTACGTACAGAATGTGGGCTCGAAGCCACCCGTTTCTCGCCGCAGTCTGGAGTTGTACCTGTCTTTTCCCATCTTTAGCAAAACCGTACCCGAGGGCATATTGATATGTTTTTCGAGATATCTCAGAAGCATCTTCGATCACCCTTTCAATTTCGTTCATTTGACTATAGGTCGAAATCTTTACTCGGTCTTCGTAATCATTCTGCAGTCTTCGTTGATATCTCCGAAGGTGTTTTCGGTGACTCTTAGAACACCTCACATAGAACAGATCAATATTATCCGGCACGGACATTTTCCAATGCGGCTCGATTTTAGGAAAACGGCTTCTACACCAAAAACCGGGCATTTCCCGCGCGAGCTGATAGACAACGGAATCGGTTCTAAGATGGTTGAAATACACCACATCAGATTCGCGGCGAGATAAAATCTTCATAAGCTCATAAACCAATAAGACATAAGCGTCTGGTCTGGGCTGACCAATAATGCCACCATATACAACTGTCAGGCATCTTAGCTTTGGTGTAAGCAATGTTTTATAGCCCAGTCTCGACTTTATTTGATTTTGCTCAAGCCGGCCAATTAACATTGCTACAGGCTGGTCGTTTTCCTTAAGCAACATAACGTATGGGCGAACGTTATTACCGCATGCTTCGATGACAGAAAGGTATCTATCGATGTCTGAATTAATGATAGGATAACTCTCGCCACTGTGCATTTTCTCCCAAATGGGGCGTATGCCTTCCACAGCATCTATGCTTTTTGCAACAGTAACTTCCCAACTGCTCTCGGTAGCTTTTGTGCTATTTTCATTTATCCTTTGCATCGCAAAATCATCAATAAAATTTCGTGTTGTCACTTTGTAAGGACTTGCTGGTTGACTCATGTCCCTTAACGTTATTCATATCAAAGGGTTACAGGCCCATGTGTGGCGTCGGCGGTATAATCCTGAGGCTGTGTGCGATAAGGTTCATATAGAGTAAACCGGTTAGCCAACGACGGGCTGCGTGACATATCATACACCATTGCCACAACTGCAAAGGTCAAATAGAGAAGCATAGGAATCTTTCCAAAATAAGAAACACCAAGGAAAGACATGCAATGTGCCAGAACCGAAACGCAAAAAGCCCATGCCAGCCACTGCTCTTTCCTCGGCACTTTTCGCAAGGAATACCTGCCGCAAATGCTTATCGCCATCACCAAGACGACAATAAACAGTCCCAGGGTTACTACACCGCCATTCACACCCTGACGTATGTAATTATTTGTAATATCAAACAAGCCATAACCCCAATGCTCGGTGTTGCGTATGCCTACGAACGCCCACTCATCGAAGTGCTTAACGGCTGCGTCAATCAGACGATACCTGTGATAGCCAGTTGAACCACTTATAATCCTGACTCGGCCGATGAGGTGCCATACAGGCTTGTTCATAACGAGGTGAAGACCTGCAATTGATCCCAATAAGCCAAAAGCCATCACTTTGCCATGCTGTCGAATAGCAAAAAGAGGCAGCAGGAGTAAAATCCATAATAATGTAACCAAAGTGGTGCTCGAACCGGAGGAAAAGACGATTAATACGCAAGCTGCTGCGGTCATCCACCAGTAAAAAGCCTTGGCACGGTTGGTCAGGGCGTAACCAACAAATATTGGAATGAGATTAACCCAAAACAGTCCTAACATGATTGAGTGTTGAAATGAGCCTCTGCACCTGTATCGTCCGCGGTGCATTCCCGTATAGACTCTGCCCAAAATTTGAAAGGGATTGCACCCTGTTCCCCTCTCAAGCAACACCATCAACGCTGACACCAATGCAGCTGCAGCAAAAGCTCGTGCAATAAAGTCAACGTCATCCCACGAACGAATATTTTGTCGAAATAACCAGTACAAACCTACAATATCAAACGTTACGCCCGATCTGTTGATAACAGCTGACATGTTGCCTTGCTGAATTATATAAGCGATGGCCCCCCAAGCAGCCCATGCAAAAATCATTTTGTCGAATACGTTCCATTTAATATGTCTTGCCTCGGATCGAAGGAATGTTCTCAACACTCCTATTACCAGCAGTATTCTCAACGGTGTGAAGTCCAAACCTCCAATAATAACTCTCTGATCAAAAGGGATAAAGGAGACCGTCAGTATGAAAGGTATCAGAAAGTATTTTCGAGGCAATGCAAATGTTAGCAACACCAAAATACACGTGATTATTATGGTCGGACCGTACATTATTTGCCGCTTAAACTCCTGTTGAACAATTATCTGAAGGTCTATTCAGTTTCCTGGATACGATACGATAAAATGTCCCAAAGACCGAGCGAATCTGCTGTGACACAGACAGCTTCCACCAGCCTGCGAACAAAGAAAAGCCTACAAAATGTGGTGTAGGAACCCGCATTAAGTGCATTGCAAAAAGTCGACCCCAGAGATTTCGCCTCTTATTAAGCAGTGATTTTTGAGAGAGAGCCACAATTTCGTGTTCCGCCTTAACCAACTTGATATAACCTGCGTCAATAGCGTCGCGTAAAAGTCTGCGTCCTCTTTCTGTTCTGACCAGTATCAGCGACTGACCCGGTTCATCCGGTTCTATATCCCTGTACCATGGATCACCACACGAAATATCTGCAAACTCACCTGTGCCATCGGGACATAAACGGCATCTTAAAGGCACATAATTACTTAGAATTTGGCCCCACGACTGTTCGTAGGTCAACTGGTATAGCTGTCCGTTATCGCGATGCTTGACAGTAGTCATTCCAGGCCAACCGCAGCCTCGGTATCGAATCTCCACCACCTCCGAGGGCTTCACGCCCATAACCTCAAGCATTGCCTTATTACCATTGGTACTCGGTGTGCCCGCACAGAAAATACTAATCGACAATCCCACCTTATCTTTCAATTTCGGTTTGACCTGCTGTAACTTATACAAGGCTTCAACATCACACGGTTTGCCGACGAAGACACAAGGAGAATCAGCTTTTTCGACTGAGGCTATCATTTCACATGGCGCTGCCGGTGAATAGCGTGAACCGGAGTTTGCCAGCAGCTCCGATCTGTTACGACTGATCACTGGCACGTTACGCCAGGCTTTTTGGGGATCAGCTCCGATGTGCAGAACACCTGCCATTTGCTTTTCTTTCTGGCAAAACAGCGCCAGCGCTGTGACAAGCCCTCCAGATGAGCCCCTAAAGCGAATTTCGGGATCACTTGCATAACCTTCCCATACTTCCAGCACTGGACCCCAGGACCGGCGAAGTTGTGGCATTGACTTGTCATTGAATTTCTGGTGTGTCACTTTTGCGCCAGGACATACCTCCATACACTTGCCGCACCGCTTGCAGCTTGCCGTATTAACTGTCGGGCGCAATCCCTCATCTGGGATATCAATTAGCTTGATATTCTTGTCTTCGCAGGCGTGAAGGCATGCGCCGCAGCCCAGACACAGCCGCCACGAAACCAACTGGTCAACAGTTTTTAATTGTTTCACGGTTTTCCTACATCCTCGAATATATTTAGAACTGTTTTCTTTATGCCGGGCAGAACAGAGTTAAGATGTGCAGCGGCCGACCGACGCTGCTGGAATGCCTGAGATACGGTTGCAAGAACCTCCTGTTGGGTATTTTGACGCATATCAGTAACAAATTGTTCCATCCCAGCAGTTTCAAACACGCCACGAAATTTGGTGCTGTAAGCAAACCCAACGGTTGGTATTCCCTGGGACAGTGCTGCGATACAAGCGTGCATTCGCGAACCTACAAAGAAGTCGCATGTGCCAATTACATACTTGATTTCATGCTGGTTGTATTCGCCGCGAGTTATGAATATTCTATTCTTATATTTTTCACATGCTGATGCATATACCTGCGAACACGCGTACACGTCGCTTTCAACCTTGTTGACAGGTGCAAATACGTGGGGAACCAATAGCATAATCGTGGAGTCCATCTTCATGAAGAGGTCTATGATGCCATGAATTAAGTCAGTGTATGCAACTTTGAGACCAAACATGTTGTCACGAGTATACCCGCCATTGAAGAGAAGGCCGCTGATATTGAAACCGATTACAATAGAATCGTTGCTTTTGCTGTCAGCCAACAATCCCACATCAACTACCTCAGGTCTTTGGGCATCTAAAACAAAGGCAACGTCAGGAGCAAAATCTATCTTTCGGTCAAGACTGCAACTGTTCAAAAGACTACGTACAACTTTTACCCCGTCTGCGTCTCTCGAATAAATGATATCTGCATGACTTAAAATGTACTTAGCCATTGCTTTAGTCAGTGGCCTTTCAAGTGGTCCGTAAGTCTGCGGCAACATCATCAAGTTCTTGCCATACATTATGACAAGAAATCTGCGCAACCAACCTATTATGAACCTGCGCATTCCATACATGTCGCTGAAGCTATCGCCGCTGGTAAGATCAAACACAAGGTCTGTTTCAACCAATCTCCTGACATAAGGATTGACTTTGCAAAGAAAATTCGTGAACCGTCTCCAAGGCAGTATTTTCAGTAGCAAAGCACTCAGCAACAACACGTTGAAATGGTACGGCAGTAAAAGATTCTTACAAAATCTTATAGGCATTGTTACTATCTTCACTTCTTGGTTGAGTAACTTCAAACGGTGGTCTTTGACTTCTATGTCGTGGCCAAGCAATGTAATCTCGGCGTTAGGCCAACGATTGAGAATGCACTTTATGCTGCCCTCTGCCAACGCACATAAGCCCAGATTGCTTGCGCTAAGTGAAGCACCTAAAAGGCAGACTTGTGTTTTTCTGTTTTGCAGTGTTTCCACACTCAACCTGAAGAATTATTTCCGTCTTTTCCGACACGATGTATAAACATCTTTGAAGCTCTTGAAGCTGTCCTTCTCAATCTCGCACGCCAACCGATATAATATTTGTGATCCAATGGACCGGAGAGTACGTTTTCCACAACGGTCTTGTGCCAGGCTCTGGCCTCATCGATAGTACGTATGTTGATTTTTCTAGCTGTAGCAGCCCTTTCAAAACCTTTTTCTAAGTTGTCAAAATATGCATAGTGCTCAGACCAGGGATAATCCATGTGCTCCTGGTAAATCAATGGATAATAGAAGCCATTAATATATCCCGCGGTTGCTATACGAAGCCAATATTTCGTAGTGGCATTTCCTTGTATAGGACCAAATTTGCGGAATGTGTCGCGTTTAATCAAAAAACCCGTACCACAAGTCCAGGCATGTCTTAGAATTCGATGGTTATTGAATTGCTGTATTTTGTGCATAGCACGGGCATAGTCAAAATCCTCCGGAGAAAAGTGCCAGCAGGCCACTACTCCTAAATTGTCAATGTCCTGGTGCGCCTTGGCCAAGGTGCGAGTCCAGCCCGGCGTCATGAGGCAATCGTTGTCAAGTTTACCTACAAGGTCGGCCCTGGATTTGCTCCATATTTCGTTTACTGCTGATATTTGGCCAACATTCTCATTGGAAAAGATAATGTCAGAAATCCTGGAGTCATTAACTTCGTGTTTTAAGTACTCGACGGTACCGTCTGTTGAGGCATTATCCCAAATAACTAAAGAGAACTCCTCCTCTGGGTCGGCGATGATGGATGCTAACGCCAGTTTCGTGTACTTCAACCTATTGTAAGTTATGAAGACCAACTCTATAGCCATTTACGTTACGCCTTCGACCATAAATCCCCATATGCAATTTTCAGCGACTCAATATTGTAGGCTATCCCGTTCAGAGCTTTGAGAGTCCTTACAACTCGCTGACAGCGTGACAAAGAAATCTTAGCTACAATGTATTTCAACAAACACTTAGCCAGCGCAAGTGTACGCAACAGCCACCATAAGAAGCGATGTTGCTCATACAGCTTGCGTGGCTTCAGGCCCCAAAAATGAGGGCTGGTACGCCCGGCGCGACATACCCTCTCCTTAATGCCAGATAAGCTTAACATCTCAGGCTGAAGGCGATGTCTGACAACAGCATGCGGAGAATAAAAAATCTCGTGGCCATCTTCGGTAAGTTTTCTTATGAATGTTGACTCACTACCCATTATTCGGCTGTCGGGGCGCGGGCCAAAAAACTCGTCAAAACGGAAGTCGCTTTTTAGTATATGCCGTGACACCCAGAGATTTGATCCAGAGGGAAATCTGCCAGCAGGAAATGGGCATTCAACATCAGCCAAGCCATGGGCTCCAAAACGCAGACCCGTGACATTTTTAATCTGCTCCCAGTATGGCAGCTCTATATCGGGCATAATCAAGGTCACCTTGCCACCAAACACGTTGTATTCAGACTTTCGCTTCGTGATTGACTCAATAGCTTTCAGCCAATCAGACTGGGGTTCGACATCATCGTCGGTAAAGACTACTACTCTTCCCAAGCTCACCTCGTCCAAAGCGCGGTTCAAGGCACAATTCTTACCCTGCCTTGGCTCAAAGAGATACAGGATGGGAAGGCGGTCTTTAAAAGATTCTATCATTTGCTTTGTGTGGTCTGAGCTGTTGTTGTCCACTATAACAAACTCAACTGAGAGTCCGTTCCACTCCAGACGGGTCATGGCATCCAGCGTTTCGCACAATATCTCGGCGCGATTATATGTGGCTATGAGCACAGAAATATCAAGATTATCTCTCACCTGGACCATTTCCTGTTAAGCACCTTCAGTTGTTCTGGTGTACCCTATCGTCTTCTATTAACCCCTGATAAATGCTGACCAGTTTGTCGTTAAGCTTGTTAATATCATAATTGCCTTCGATCTGGTCACGCCCAGATCGGCCCATACGACTCCAAATATCGGGATGCTCTATTAAGTAGCCCAATTTTTCAGCTAATGCATCGGTGTCTCTCTCGGGAACCAGAAAGCCGGAAACGCCGTCTTCGACCAAACCAGGTATCCCACTGTGCAAAGTGCTAATTACCGGCAACCCTGTAGCCATTGCTTCCATCATCACAACAGGAACACCTTCTTTGTCGCCATTGCTGGCGGTTATGCTCGGCGCCAATAGAATACATGCGCTGTGAAGCTCATTAATGATTTCGTCTTGAAGTCTCCATCCGACAAGCTCAACTGTATTCTCCAAGCCAAGTTCCTGCACCAGTTTCTGTAGGTGTTTTCTTAAGGGTCCGTCACCGATAATTTTGTATTTAATACGATGGTATCGCTGCTTTAATTTTGCTATTGCGCGGATACCATACTCGATACCCTTTTTTTCCACTAAACGAGCTACCGTCAATATAAGTATGTCCGCCTCAGCAGGAACATCTCTGGGCATGAATGCAAATCTTTGAGAGTCGATACCCATATGGTGAATTTTCAGCTTTTGGATAGGACAACCTAAATCACTAAGATTGCGACTGCCAAGTTCGCTGATTGCAAGAAACAAATCCCCTTTGTGAAAGAGGCCGTCATAGACCTGGTTACCTCTATCGCAAAGGTACCGGCTGACATCGTAACCGTGGAATGTGGTTACTATGCGGCCTGTAATCGCACCAACTTCGCGAAGTTCGGCAGCGAGGATTCCTTTTGGTCCAAAATGACATTGAATAATGTCATATGGTTTAGAGTCAATGTGCGCGAGAACCTTGTACAACAACCTCAGTGACACAGCTTCTCGGCCGTATTTAAAGAAGTTTAAGGCTCGCACAATAGCAATGGGCTTTTTCCAGATTCCTGCAGCGGTAAGGCAAGCAGCTTTGCATATACGGATGAAGATATTGCTCGGTACTGAAATACTATAATGGGTTCTTTTCAGCAATTCGTACTTGTGTACATCTGGGTGCATATTTGTCGTATCACCTCGATAACTCGCAAATATGTCGACCTCATGACCACGGTCGATCAAACCAGTTATTTGGTTAAGAATAAAAGTCTCAGACAATGTGGGAAAAAATTTCACCAGGAAAGCAATTCTCATTTTACACCACTGCTTATAGTATCCAATGGCCAACTTAACACGTTCAATTGAATCTGGGCCTTACTCGGAAAACAAATCAAGATACAGCTTTTCGAATTTCTGAGCTACTAACGGCCAACTAAATTCCAAAGCCTTTTTTCTCGCGTTCTCACCCATAGTTTTTCTTAGAGGCTTATTCTCTATAAGCTCCAGGACTTTTTCTGCCATGATTTCCGGTGCCTTTGGCGGGACTAACACAGCACAATTGTCATCCACATAATCCCTAATTCCGCCAACATCTGTAGTCACAATTGGAAGTCCACATGCTAATCCTTCTAAAATGGAATTGTTGGCTGTGCAATCTACCAGGGGCAGCACAAGCAGAGATGAGCTTTGGTAGTGATCCAACAATTCATCTTCGGGAATTCCAATGCGGATATCTGCATTGGATACATTTGTGAGATGTTTAAGGTCCCTTTGCGTCGTTACGATTATAAATTCTATATCCTTATTTTTTGCAGTTACTATTTCAATAACGTCTTTTAGAGTTTCAAAATCTCTTAGCCAATGCCCAACAAAAAGGCATGCGTAAGAGCCCTGTTCTTTGTCTTCCTTTACCGGTACAAAAAAATCAGTATCGATACCGTGCGGAATAAAGCACACCTTATCTTTCTCTACGAACTCGGAGAAGTATGTCAAACGGTCTCGAGATACGGTCACAATTTTGTCAAGTCTTTTGAGATGATTTCTCCTGCGGATAGATCTCTCGAAATGTGGCTGAGGCTGATGAAAAGTCGCGATAATTTTCTTACCCTTGCCTCTTGGCACAAAACCAGAATAACAATAAGCATCTTCGCCATACAGGAAATGAAAGATCTCTCTGTTCCCATTTAAACCTAAGAGCTTTAGACTTACCTTTATTTCACCAAATAGCCGGTGCTGGTTGTAAGCTCCGACATCTGCATTTTTCAATGCCAATTTTAGTGCCTTTTGGAGTGCTGCGGAGGCTAATGGTGACAAATCAGAATTGATATGATTGGCATCTGCATAGCGCACCAGACAATCATAACCGGAGTGCGACGAATGATGCTTGAACCGGTGAAACACAAAATTTAGTTTGTAACTATTATTCTCAGACATTGCTTATAAACGTTCAACAAACACTCAAAAACTCATTACTTGTTCTAAGGCAGTTTTAAAACGTAGGACGCATCCTGGTTGTAAAGGTTTAACGAGCATTTTTTTCTTTGGCACAGGTGCAGACCGTTTCTATGACATCCTCTACGTCCTCGTCGCTTAATTTGGCTGAGAGCGGCAGAGAGATAGTTCTATCTGAAACATACTCTGCATTGGGGAAATCGCCTCTTTTGTATGCAAACTCCTGTTGATAATAAGGGTGTAAATGCAAAGCGATGAAGTGGATGCCTGTTCCGATATTTCTTCTGTATAGCGCCTGCTGAAAGTCATCCCTGTCAATCCTGGGCTTATCCAACAGAAGCGTATAAAGATGACGAGCATGTTTTGTGTTAGGTTCAGGTGGTGCAGGGATCTTAGCCGGCAAACCCTCAAACGCCTGGTCATATCGTTTCCAAACCTCTTCTCGTCTCCTAAGATATCTTTCCACTCTTGGCAGTTGGTGAATGCCTATTGCCGCCTGAATATCCATCATATTGTATTTGTAACCAGGTATTACCACTTCGTAATGCTTGAAGCCCTCATCTGAGTACCTTTTCCAGGCTCCCATACTTAAGCCGTGAAGGGCATACGTTTGTATCTTCTCAGCAAATTCGTCATTATCTGTAGTAACCATCCCACCTTCACCTGTTACAATATTCTTTGTTACGTAGAAACTAAAACAGGTCAAGTTTCCAATGGTGCCAATCTTTTTGCCGTTGTACCGCGCCTCGATAGCATGTGCTGCATCTTCAATAACCACGAGATTGTGTTTTTTCGCTATGGACATTATTCTATCCATCCTGCAGGGCCTGCCAGCAAAATGAACTGGAATGATCGCTTTCGTCTTGGCGGTGATTTTTTCCTCGATCAAATCGGGATTGATGTTCATCGATGGAAGTTCGATATCCACAAGAACCGGCTTTGCACCGACGTGAATTATGGCATTTCCAGTTGCAGCGAAAGTCATGGGGCTTGTTATCACTTCATCTCCCGGCTTAACGCCGCTAACGAGTAGAGACACATGAAGAGCAGCACTGCAGGAGTTCAATGCCAGCGCATGTTTTGAGCCTATGTAAGCTGCGAAAAGCTCTTCAAATTTTGCTGTCCTCGGACCTGTCGAAATCCAGCCTGAACGCAAAGTCGCAATAACTTCGTCTATCTCCGCCTGTTCTATCAATGGGCTGCCAAATATCAGAAAACTGTCACGAACTTTACGTTTCCTTTTGTCCGTTGCTTGGCCGCTATTATCAGTGATAATTTCAGGCTGTTTGCTTTTCATATCGCGTTCCATATCTTAGGCGCGGATTAGTTTATTATGAGGCCAATAAGCTGCTGCTGAGCTTATCGTTTAATTCCGTCTTGCTATCCATCTCCAGAATTCCTAATGCCTTTTGTACCCCATTCTTTGAATTCAGGTTTTCCTTTACAAACTCACGGGCTTGGCGGGATACTTTCTCACGCTGTTCCTGGCTTAAAGACAAAACTTTAACCAACCCCTCTAATACGCCACGTTCACTGCGTTCCACAAAGAAGCCGTTGACCCCGTCTCTTATAACCTCTGTGGCGCCAGGCGTTTTGGTCACTACGCATGCGAGTTCAGTCGCCATTGCAGCTTCCATACAAATTGCCAATCCTTCCATATCAGAAGGCAAAACAAAAATATCGCTGGTTCTAAGAAAATCCGCCACATTCTCCCGAAATCCCAGGAACTTAATCCTCTCTTTTGATGGTTTCTGATTTGCTAATTTTTCCAGGTCACTTCGCAACGGCCCGTCACCAAGCAACAACAGCCAACAATTCTTGTGCTCCTTTGATATTGAATCAAAAGCATTGATCAGTCTGTGCAGACACTTTTGTGTCGATAATCGAGCTGCGCTGATGATAACTGTATCATTTTCAGGAATATCCAGAGCGTTTCTCATAGCACACCTAATGTCTGCATCTGGAGAAAACTCCTCCAAATCTACGCCGTGGTACACAACCTGCATTCTCTTTTTGGGATAATGATATAACTTTGCTATTCTTTCTTTTACTTCGTGACTAACCACTAAAATTCTTCTACAAAGCCAACCTCTAAGAATAATTGGTATCATTCTCCTCCACCACCGCCAGTCAATGATAGGGATTATTCCGAAATACCGCCCATCGCGCTTCTCACGAGGAGCAGGTGCACCAAGAACTTCGACCGAAAAAGTGTTTCCACGTGTTGCAATAAATCCCGCAAGAAAGTCGGCGCATTTGAATGTTAGGAAATAATTATGGACGTAGACTACATGGCTGGGTTTAAGAGATTTTAAGAAAGCAAACATCTTACGAAATCTTTGTGGAAATCGACCTTCAAGGACAAATGGGATCTGCAAAACCTCAACGGGCAGTCCCAGTCGCTCGAATCTTTCAGAGAATACATCTTTCGTAGCAACCAATGACACTTTGGTGCGGGTATAATCTACTTCACTTAAGTAATCCAGAAGCTGTCGCTCACATCCTCCCCAATCGCATTCCGGAGGAACATTTGTCAAAAAAACATGGTGTTTCATGTTAACCGTCAAATGACGCATAGTAAAAACGTTTTTGTAAAAGCTCCATTCGAAGCATTCAGAAATACGTAGTGATTCATGTCCTTACATTTTGGGTGCAGTAAGTTTTTTTCTTCCAAGAAGACGGTCACAGACCCTCCTAGTATTCAACTCGAAAAGTCTCACCCAAAAATATGGGCGCCACATAATAAGCTTCTTGAGAATTCCGGGCATCTTTATACTTTTGTCCCATTCACCGCCGATGCCGCGAAAACTGCAGTAGAGACCGTCAAGGCATGCGTCAATAATGTCGTTCCACGCCTGCTTTTTATAGAATGCCAGTTTTCTTATCACACTCGCCAAATATGTCCGTATCAACAGAAACTTTCTAAGTCCGCTGACCTTCTTTTTCCAGAACCAGTACTCATTCCTGGTCATATAGTAAAAATAATGAAGCGGCGCCTTTTGTAAGCCACCCAAATCTACCGAATGGCTTCTGTGGTACACTTTTGCAGTTGGCTGGAGTTTATGGTGATATCCTATGCTAATAGCTCTTGCGGAGTAATCCATATCGTCAAAGTAAATAAAATATTTCTCGTCAAAATAGCCTACCGTTTCAACAACTTCACGCTTTATTAGGATAGCTGTACACCAAAGCCAAAAGTCCTGCTTATTCACTGATTCTGTCTCATCAGGATTGTTAAGGTGTCTGATGGAATAACCTTTCCAATCGAAGATTGAACCGCAATGCTGGATTTTAGAACGCGTAGAATAGAAATAGAGAACCGGACTTACCAGAGCGGCATCCGGGCCCTTTTCAGCAACACGCACAAGCTTGCTTAACGTATCAGGTTCGACAACAAGATCGTTATTAAGAAGCCAAATGTACTTGGTCTCATTAGCCAGTGCGTGTTTTAATCCAAGATTTGTGCCGCCACCCCACCCTAAATTCTTCTGGCTTCTTAATACCGTTACTTCAGGAAAAGACTTTTCAATTACGTCTGCCGAGTCGTCTGGGGAAGCATTGTCGACAACTATCACTTCGCAATTAGGGTAGTCGATTTCCTTGAGTGAATTGAGGCAATCAACAGTAGTGTCTACACTGTTCCAATTAACAATGACAGCTGACACCTTTGGGCTATTTGTCTGTGATTTTGAAACCATGCAGCTAAACTCCGTTTCGAAAATATCGCCCTCCGACTTTTGTGTTCAGCCTTTCATTGCATTGAGCAGTTTCCTTGACGCCAGCCTCATAGCTGTCCGGCTCATTTGCGGAAGACATTCAAAAAATGCACGTGACACTTCGGCTAACTCTGTCATATTGAAGCAAAGGCCTTTTTCCTCTATTGCTTTATCAAGAACCTCTTCCACAGATGAGACGTATCTTCTAGAATCAAACAGCCTTGAAGCACGCTGGCAACCGAGTTTGCCCATTTGCTCACCACAACGGGGATCTTGAAGGATATTTGTAATAGCAATTGCCAAATCATGAGGCGACTTAGGAGAAACCAGAAATCCTGTTTCACCATCAACAACCAATTCCTCTGAGCCCCCACACCTCGTAGCAACAACAGGCTTGCCCGCAGCCATCGCCTCGATAATGTTAAGAGGACAGGCCTCAATCCAGGATGCCGAAACAAGCAGGTCCGTAGATTTATACACCGGAAATATATTCTCACGAAATTCCAAGAAGCGGATACTCTCCTGCAATCCAAGCTCTACTGCCAACTTTTTAAACTCGTCAAAGGTCCTTTGATATTTATAGCCAACCAGAACAAACATAACGTTTTCAACAACAGCTGTCACTGTCTTCGCAGCCTGAATGAATTCTCTTATACCTTTTTCCTCCTGATACCTTCCAACAGAAGTAACGATTCTTGTTTCACGCCTCAATCCGAGTTCTGTGCGCAAGTCTTCTTCTTTGCACGCCGCTATACCTGCGGTAAACTCATCTACATCAATGCCGTTGTGGACTACCTTCACTTTCCTATCGTAATGACGAAGTCTTTTAAAATTGAAGTTTCTTTTAACAGCATCGGAAACCGCAATTATTTCAGAGGAGAGGGTCTTAAGCAAAACAGAAGTTAAAGGCATGGGAAGGTAAGGTCTCAAATACGGGTTATCAACAAGGAAATTGTGTATATGACGGATATGTGGAACACCATTTATCTTCGCAGCAATGGCATCATCTATTACTATTATCGAGTTAGAATAAACCACATCGATTTTTTCTTTTCTTATAAGCTTAGAGAGAAAACGCACGCGCCTCGGAAGACCGCCGAAAACCTTTTTGAAGTGTCGCTTGCTATGTTCCAAAGAGTAGGCTATCCATCGCTCGACAGGGTATACAAAGGTCTTAATTCTCAGTTCCTCAAGCTTCTGTTTTAGTTGCCCATCCTCGGGCAACAAAGCCAAAGGCTCGAACTTATCTTTGTCTAACCCCTTTAGTAATGCAAGCAAACACTTCTCTGAACCGCTCAACCCGGCTGCATGAGATACAAACAAAATATTGACTTTTTTGCGTGAAGGCATGTTCGACAGCAACTAATGTGAATAATAAAGACAATTCCTACAACAAATTAGCCCACTTCGCCCACTGGCGTGTTAGTTCCATACCTCGCTCAAGATCAAATTCAGGACGATAGTTTAATGTCCGCTTTGCTTTGTCTATTCGCACATGTATTTTACTGCAGAATAGGTTCACGAGTTCTTCACTTGGCAGTAGCAAAGACCCATCTTTCTTCAAACCCGTCTCTGAGGAACCAGGGCGATCATTACACGAATCCTTTCCTATCATCAGTCTTTTTAGACTTGTCCAGACAAATCTGGGCAACACGAATTTTGTAAACTGATGCAATTTTGCAAGAGGGGGGATTTCTTGAAGCAGTTGTTTTCTCCTGGGCTTATCCTGCAAGGCCTTGCGAACGCGATTTATAGTGCGTTTAGCCCGCTTCTGTTTCTGTAGACATTCATTCAACTCAGCCTGGCTCATGCAAACTACCGAATCTGTGCTCAACATACATTCGTAGGCACCGTAGAAATCTTTCCATTTCACAGGTTCTTCTCCGGAAATCAGAAACACTTCTCCGACAGCTTTTTCCTCGAATGCCGATAACAGTAGTGCGTTCACAACGTCATCCACGTACACGGCATTACACAAGCCTTCTCCATCGCCTACTACCACCCTGCCTTCTTTTAGTTGATTAAGAATCCCAACTGTCCATATCGGCGCCCAAGGACCATACACCACCGTCGGTCGTGCAATCACAACGGGCAGGCCCCGACTGGAAAATTCCAACGCAACCTTATCTCCATCCAGCTTTGTATCAGAATATTCATCTCCCGAGTACCTACAAGGAGATTCTTCATCTAAATATGTGTCTAGTGCGTTTCCATAAACGGCCACAGTGCTTACATGAACAACTCGTTCAACGCCTGTGTCCAGGGAAGCTTTCATTATGTTCCTGGTCCCTTCTACATTGACCATTCGCCGCGACAAATCATTACCTCGGTTCCCGTAGGCACAGTGGAAAACGTACTGACAATTCTTCAATGCATCAGCAACATCGTCGAATTGAGCAACGTCGCCCTTAATCATCTCAACAGGAAAACGTGCGATCCATGACGCTCTGGCAAAGTCACGGACTAATACCCTGACCGTTGCGTTACAATCGAGAACAAGTCTCTCGACGAGTCTGCCCCCGATGAAACCCGTCCCACCGGTCACAAGAACACGTTTATTTTCGAAATTGAGGTCCTTCATGTGTGTCCTAATCGCATGCCGCCGTTAGCCAAGGCTGGTTCAACCTTAGGCGTTTCCAGTAACAATCTTCAATTAAAGCTACGGACTTTTTAGCATCGGTGGCCTTGACGAAAGGCTTGCGATTTTCTCGAACAGCGGTGGCAAAATCCTGCAACTGCTGGCACACGATATCCAGGAAGCTTCCACTTGTAGACTCTGATGAATTAATCTTCCCTTCCAGACCATACCCGTTATTTGGTTTTAAGCAAATGGTTGAATTGAAATCGAGCCCAAGTTCCAGTGAAGCCTTATCTCCATTCAATCGATATGTGTTTCTAAGGTTGCGCACCCGGCTTAACTCGACAATCCCTCGGGCACCGCTTTTAAGACTTAAGTGCAACTCGCAGTTTGCTTCTACTCCCCCAAAGGAGTCATCATAGTATTCGAGAGCTTCATAGTCCCCCAGCCACCAAAGCAACATGTCCAACGTGTGGGCACCGGTGTCGGCAAGAAGCCCTCCACCGCTATCCTTTTTAAAGAAAAAGTCAGACGCTACCGGCCAGTTGTAAATAGAGCCTTCCCTGAAATCAAACGATTGTATCCGTCCAAGCCAGCCTTCGTCGATTATCTGCTTGACAAATCTGGAAGTATTATAAAAACGTCTAACAAGTCCAACGGCGAGAACACTGCCTGTCAAATCCGCTGCCTCTATCATGTCATCACACTGTTCGACGGTCATGGCCATCGGCTTTTCTACAAGAACATGAATACCTCGTTTGAGAAAGTCTATGGATACAGGGGCATGCAGGAAGTGAGGCAACGCAATGATTACGGCCTCTACCCTGTTAAAAACTTCGCTATAGTCGCCGGCTACATACCCCGCACTGAACTTCTTTGCCAGAGCTTCTGCGCGAGATATATTCTTATCTACCAACGCTTCGACTTTGGCAAATGAACAAGCGGAAACGGCTGGCAAATAGAGGTACTTAGCAACCGCGCCACAACCAATTATTCCAATCTTAAGCTCTCTCAACTTGCTATCTCTAATCTCGCATCCATATCAACAAAACCCTGAGCTCTGGAATTAGATTCCACTGACAGTATCAGGGCTTTGACCCTTCGGTCGTAATAAAAGTGTTCAACATCTGCCTGGCTAATATCGACCCCCAGATTATAGTGATCCGGTAACAAATGGGGATTCAAAAACCATCTGAAAACGTATTCTTTGCCAGCCTTGAATTCGCCGGTATTAATCCCAAGCAGGAAAGTATTAATGTCGTGAATAACACGCCCTTGATTATCCCAGATAAAACAGCCGGCCATAGGGTTGCTCACATCTTTGTCGAACCTGATGACGGTTTCGACCACTTGCTCCTGGCCGTTGTGCAGAGTCTTGCACTCATTCCCAGCAACATCTAAGAGTCTCACTGATTTTATCTTTGCTCCACTTCTAAATTGCACAGGCCCGAGCAATGGGTCACTTAGGTTTCTTGTTCCTTCCGCAACGGATTCAGAGAATATCTCTCTTTGGAATATATCTACAGCGTCTTCTGAATCACCAATAAATTTTATCTGCCCCTTCCACAAAAGCATGGTCTTGTTACATATTTCGGATATGGTTGCCAGATTATGAGATATAAAAATAATCGTGACACCCTTTCTTTTTAGCTGCCTAATGACTTCGTAGCACTTTGCGCGGAATCCTATGTCACCGACAGCCAATATTTCATCGACCAGCAAAATGTCCGGCTCACAGTGCACCGCCACTGCAAAGCCCAGCCGTACGTACATTCCACTTGAGTAATGCTTGACTGGTGTTTCCAAGAAATCACCAATATCAGCAAATTTAACTATCCTATCGAATTTACTGTCTATTTCCCGCTTGCTCATGCCCAAGATGGCGCCATTAATGTAGACGTTCTCCCTTCCGCTTAACATTGGATGAAAACCGGCACCAACGGCAATCAGTGCGCCGATCCTCCCCTTAATTGCGATCTGCCCATCGTCTGGAAAGATAATACCATTCAGCATTCTTAAGATAGTTGTCTTACCTGAGCCATTCGGACCAATAATTCCAAGCGTATCTCCCCTTTTAAGTTCAAAGGACACATCATCCACGGCCCAGAATTCCCTTGGGCGCAGACGGTTTGATTTCGAACGAATACACAAAGTATCTCGTAGTACATCCTGGAAACCATACCACATCGATCGCTTCAGGCTTCGGGAGAACTTCTTGGAAACTCTATCTACTTTGACAACAGCGTCTTGTTCGATTTTTCACACTCTCTCTGCCACGCGGCACATTGCAAGATGAAACACGCGCCAACAGACCAAATATACCAGTAAGCTAAATACTGACGCCCATAGCAGCCCATACGGCTGACTAAGTACACCTATTGTAGTCAGGTCTCTTGTGGCAATGATAAAGGGGCTGACCGGATTAACATAGTTGAGCAGAACCTTTGGCCATTGTGTTGGTGGCGGGTAGACAACAGGTGTCAAAAACATTGCGAAGGTCAGCACAACTGTAAGCGAATTGCCGATGTCCCGAAAGACCCCGTTCGTAAAAGCCAAAATAAAACCGAAACCAACCGTCAGCAATGCCAAAGGAAGCAGCACAAATGGAACTAAAAACACCGTCCAGACAGGTACTACCCGAAACCAAGCAAAAACCGCCACAATCAGCACCATTCGTATTAGGAAATTAAATACGGACTCCCCAAAAACGGCAAGTACAAGAGTCTCCCGTGAGAAATTGATGTGAATGATGATGGATCGCGATTGAACCAGAGACTGCGCAGTCTTGCTTAATCCTGTAGCAAATAGTTGCCAGACGCTGACGCCCAAAAGCACATACGCCGGGTAGGGCAAATTCGTTTCGCCAATCGGCAGTATCTTTGAACGGTTCAAATAAGTAAAAGTGACAACAGTTACGATCGCCGGGGCCACCGCCCAGACGTACCCAAACACCGACTGTCTATAATGAGCGGATAGTTCGCGTCGAAAAAGTCTCCACATCAGCTCCCGACCCCGCACAAGCTCACGCAACATCTCCTTCCACACACTCCAACCAAACCCCAGGTGGGAATAAGGGGTATACACAACTTCTCGTACGTGACTGTTATCTTTTGCCTGCGTCATGTTAATTGCACTCTCTCAAAGACCCGTATCATAACCCAGCGGCCATCGGACAAGATATCTCCTTTGCGCATCGAAAGATTCTACTATTCGAATCATCTTTTCCACTGCCTGGTCGGCCATTCTTCTTCTGTCTTTCTTTGGTTTTTACCTTTTCCGCTATGCATTCCGCCTTCAGACCAGGTATCCTGCCGTCTCCTTAATTCTAAGACCACGTTCTCCTCAGGAAAGTCCACCATATCGTATGTAATTGGCTCGTCTCTTTTGACATCGCAAGTAAGCTTCGCATATTCTGCAAGCCCCAGGGGAAGCAACTTTTCTTCTCTTACAGTTTCTGCCCGGTCAATAAGCCCGTAAACAGAGTAACCACCGATACCGTCGAGTTTCTGCCCCGCTTTCAAATCCTTTTTTGCCACGGCAAAAACATCTGCAAATTTACCTTTTGGTGCTATCGTCGCGGTATCAAATAACACCGCATCTGCTATTGATTTTGGAGCCTCAAAGAAACATAAATGATGATCTCGGAAAAACAAATAATAGGGCCCCTTCCCCATTTTGTAATAATCTAACGCCTCAGAAACGAAATCTCCATTTCTTTTGCCTATCACAAAAACAGTCATGCCGAGATTGACATTCACGCCCATCACATAATCAACTATTCCTTCCCTGGAAATGATTTTCAGGAAGTTATCCACCAGGGTTTCTTTCGTGACTTTAGGGCCATGCATCCCTCTTTTCTCAGGAACAAGTCCAGTAGCGTTGGAAACCACAGCCAATTCCATGCTTTGCTTTGTTCCATCGGTAAAAGAAGTGGTCTTCCTTGCGTTTTGCCCCTTTCTTACCCACTTCATAATATCTTCAGGAACTGTGTGATAGTCCAAGAAACCTTTGCCATTTCCTGCCACGACTATGTCAAAACCAAGCAGTTTTGCCTCATCTATCATCCGTGCCAGCACCCCGGGCTGATCTCCATCACTGTTGGAATAAACTACCCCTTTTTCCTCAGCAAGTTTCTTTAAAATGAAACCAATGGTTGCATCCATTTCAGCACTAATCGTAATGAAGTCTATGCCCTGTTCGATAGTCCACAGTGCAGTCTTTGCTCCTATCTCAATGTCTCCCGTAGCCTCAAACACGACGTCGATATCTCTTAGCTGGCTAATGACTTCAATTTTATCTGAAACAACATATCCATTTTCGGACATCTGATAATTCAATTCACTCGCCGATCTTGCTACAGTAATTTGGCTTTGTGAGATTCCAGCTTGCACGTAGGCATCAACTGCTTTATCAACAGTCCTTGTAACAACCAATCGTGGCTCCATTGCCGGCCATCTGCATATTTCCCCAATCAGACCTTTGCCAAACCAACCAGCTCCGACAACCGCAACATTTATTGGGAACTTCTTTCCTCTTTTCTCAAGTAGTTCCTTGTATACCGCCATATTTCCTAATCCTTATGCCCTAATCACACTTTGTATGATACCTGGTTGCAGCTACGAGCCGTGGATCGCATGTATGCAGTCAGGCTTCTATCTTAAACCGCGAGTTGTAGTCACTTTCATATCTGATCTCATCAACTTTGCCTTTCCTGCCCCATCCTGCGTACAACCTGTTTGGAAAGTTGAGAACCAATCCCTCATTCTCTCCTACGTTCTTGAGTGCATGCACTACACCCGGAGGCACAATTGCTATCATCGGGACTCCTTCCTCCATTCGAACTGTCATCTTCTCACCAAAAGTGGAAGATTCCTCTCTGTTATCCCAGAGATGAAGTTTAAATGTTGATGTCCCTAAAAAACAAAAATAGTCCGTCTGCTCAAGATGCTCATGAGGCCCCCGAGCGTGGCCCGGAAGAGTCATGGTCGCATATGACATTAAAGGATATATCTCCTTGCTAATTTCATCACATCTGAAGCACTCTGCCAGCCACCCTCTTTCATCACTCGCAGGCTTCAGTTGCTTTATAACAAGACCTGATATTCTTATCTCTGCGTTTTCCGTTGTCCAACTCCTTTTACTATCTCTGCACTCGGTCTGCTGCAACAAACCATCAACTTGTTGGCATCTCTTATCACTGCCCAATTCCTGCAGAAGCGCCTTCAAGCAACCTTTGAAGTTCCGCCAGCTTAAGTCCGAATACACTTCGTCCCCCTCGGTCGCATTGAAAAAATACAATGTAACACGCTGTCAAGACTACACTTATCTCACTATCTATAAACAGCAGCTGCCGCCGGCAGTACACTGTTTCACTTTACATCAAGACCGCCCCGGCTGACATACTCCGTTGCCCTCACCGTGCCATTCTCCTCGGGCAAGTAGTCAAGTATTTGATCAGTCATATCTGCACCGGTTTTTCAAACGGAGCTTTCGGATACCGAACTTATCTGAACCTGAGCTACATACCGCGCAACGTCACCGTGGATATTTGGCGTCCGCCACCCAACACCAGCGAAAACGCTTTTGTCATTTATAATCCGGCCGTTGGCAATATAGTAATTCAATACCACTATCTCACTGCGATCAGGGGCAGGTTTGTGGAAGCGATGAATCAGACAGGGCACTTTCTCGCCGGCACTGGAAACGACTTCGCTTGCGTCGCTACTATCATGTACCCAGCCGCCAGCCACATAGCATACCTGTGGTCTATGCCCCCGCATTGTTCGCGGTCGAGCGGTATAAGCCACGTATACATGCACTTGCTGCTTGGTGGCTTCATTGGAATATGAACGGTTTAGACAGTCATCATTTCCGGTTATACGGCGAATATTCTCAGGGACTGGTACATTAGTACCAGTCCAATGACCTATCTTCACAGGCAAAGTATCCAGAGGTACTGGCAGGTTGATCGGAGTGTTAACAACAAGCCTCAACCGCGAGGCCAGGACACGATATCCTATTCCTGATAGTATTACCAGACTAATCGCAATCAGCCACATTACTGGTGCTGAAATTCTGCCCAGCGTTTTCGTCAGTGTATAGTGGACCACAGACACCTCTCTTTCTGTGTTACTCTGTACAGCCATATAAGAGAACCCATATCTTAAAGACCTAACCCTAAAGTAGTACTAACTGGACAAAAAAAACTTTAAATTATATCACCTCCCCACGTCGGAAGACAGATGGTAATAGTCAACAAATTAAGCATCTCTAATGCATTCTTACCGCCTCGCACCAAGAGGACAGAGTCCCTTCACACTGACTAAGATGCTGAGCCTCCTCCCTGAGGGGTGTATCGAAAACTTTATATTATTATAGGCAATTCATCGCTGCCCGTCAAACTATTTTTCTTGTAAAATGGGAAAAAAGCAGAATTTAGCAAAGCTCCGATAAGTGTAGATTTTTTAACGTCTCCCTGCTCTTAAAACGATTTGGTTAACCCGACAATAAATGTCAATGTATCTATATGATTAACCAAGGATAAGAGATTGTATTTTGCTCTGTCAAACTTATTTGTAATATTTTATAGTGGAACGCTGTGTGGCAGAGCTACAACTCGCAATCAGGAGGATAGCGCAGCATTTAGTTGAGCAGGTTGAAGCGGGTAATTCCGGGTAGAGACACCCGAGCCGATGCGACCGCCGATAAGTTTATGTGTACTAAGAGCAAAAAAGTGATAATTTGTTTCCTAATGCGTGATAGCCTGCGCATGGCGAGATTGCTCATCCTTTGCTTGGTGCCTGCAATAAGCGCGGTCTTGCCCAGTAATACGTCGGCACAAACCTATTACGTAGATCCAGCAAACGGAAACCTGAACAATGACGGAACCTATGATAAGCCATGGAGCACTCTGCAGGCGGTTTTTGACAATAGATTAATTGAGACTTATACAAATACAGGGCAAATCAAAAACCTCGGCGCTCCTGTTAAATCGGGAGACACAATACTATTAAGGAACGGTTACCATGGAAGGATAGATTACACTGGCGGCTACAATACAGAATACATAACAATTGCGGCTCAAACTGGACACACCCCGAAGCTCAGGAATATCGAGTTAGAATCAGTTAGTAAGTGGAAATTTATTGGTTTGAATATAAGCCCCGAATACAACCAGGAGTCCAAGGTTGGCGACCGCCTTTTCTCAGTCCAGAATCATAACACCTATGGTAATAGCTCGCACATTTGGATTGAGGATTGCAATATCTTCTCTGCCAGTGATATTTCTTCCTGGAGCACCGAGGATTTGTGGTATAGCCTTTCCGGTGGTATTCGTATGGATAGTGTAGGCTACACAACCATCAAGAATAACCATATTTGGAACGTTGGCTATGGTATAACTACTGGGTGGTATCCATTAATTGAGGGCAATCTTATTGAGTATTTTAGTCATGATGGTATACGTCCTGGAGGAGGGAATATCCGGTACAATACAATCAAGAATGTTATAAGGCTTCCAACCCCAATCGGTCAAAGCAGTCGTCATTGTGATGCAATTCAACTGCTTACCGGATATTTCCATGACATGGAGATCAGTGGTAATCTTATTTTGGATTATGATAATCCTGCTTGGGGCTGGGCAGGGACGGTACAGGGCATTGGGGCATTCAATGAAGGAGGTGATTATCACAATATAACAATAGAAAACAACGTGATTCTTACTTCGCACAATATAGGGATCAAATTTGATGATCCCAATGGAGTCAAGGTATTAAATAATATTGTGATGAATCTTCATGATAGCAATGATAGTGACCCTCCAACTATAACTTTTGTCAATAATGGTTTTGGTTATCCTGAGAATTGCATTATTAGAAATAACATGGCGCATTCTTGGAGTGGTGGTGGAGGGATTGAGCAAGACCACAATTTGGATCTTGATAACTACAACTGGGACGACCTTTTTGTTCAGTGGCAGAATAGTCAAAGTCTCAATCTACGCCATAAACAAGGAAGTCCTGCAATAGATGCAGGTAGCAGCCTGTCGGCTCCTGCTGTTGATATTGAAAGGGCTGCGAGACCACAAGGCGCAGGCTTTGATCTTGGCGCGTACGAGTATGCCGCAGGTCAATCAAGCAACAGCGCTCCGGTAATGCAGAGTATCGGAAATCAATCGGGACTCGAGAATACTCTTTTGACTTTTCAAGTAACCGCAACAGATGCAGATGGAGATACAATCACATACTCTGCCCAAGGTTTGCCAAGTGGTGCAGCGTTCTCAGGGCAAACTTTCAGCTGGACACCCAGCCAAGACCAGGTGGGAACGCACCAGGCCACATTTTATGCCAGCGATGGTCAGGCACAGGATTTTGAGACTATTACGATAACCATCAGTGCCGCAGACAAGGGCTTTGATGACCCTATTGCCGAAACATACACCCTAAATATAACAGCAGTCAACGGCACGGTAACTAAAACGCCTAGTAGCACCAACTACAATGATGGCGAAACCGTAACTTTACAGGCGGTCCCTGATTTAGGATACCTCTTTATAAGCTGGGCGGGCGACTTATCCGGAGGTAGCAATCCTACCTCAATAACTATGAATGCAGATAAATCCGTCACGGCAAGCTTTGCTGCCGAGCAGCCGGACCAAACAGCTCCCAGCGTTACGAATTGTTCGCCAGCGGCAGATGCGGTACAGGTTCTTCGAGATAACTTGGTACTTTTACATGTTGTTGATGCCGGAGAACGTATAGATAACAGTTCCGTAACGATTAAACTTAACAACAACACTATTTACACAGGCGATACGGATCACTATGCCAGCCAATATGGTAGTTGCCGCAGAACCGGCACTACAGCCGATTATGTATTTGTCTACCAACCCAATGAATTGTTTGACTTCGACCAGGCGATAACCATTAAGGTGGATGCCACAGACCTTGTTGGAAATGTGATGACCCAGCATGTCTATTCCTTTAGCACCGTGATGCGTGAGTTTAGCGAAAATAGACACGTGAGTTCAGACTTGCTTAATCTGAGCAGCGGAAAAGCTCAAACCGTCTGTGACAGGAGGGGAAATATCTGGGTAACCTGGCATGCAGGGCCGACAGGGGATAGAGACGTATATGTCAGCATGCTTGTCGCAGGAGAAAACTATTTTGGCAGCAGTATTAAGCTAACAAACAGTAGCGCTGATCAGTGCAATGCAGTGGTTGCTTTGGATGCTGAGGACAAGCTGTATGTTGCATGGCAGGATAACAGACATGGAAACTGGGATATTTACATATCAACCTCGACTGATGGAATAAACTGGTCAACAGAGACAAAAGTCAGCGATTCAAATGACCACCAGACCAATCCCGCTATAGCTGTTGACGGCTTGTCTCCGAGCAGCGTATATGTCGCCTGGGAAGACAACCGTCATGGTAATCAAGATATATATATAGCCTCTTCAACCAACGGTTTTCTGACTAAGACAGTTTCACGAATAACCTCAGACAGTTCCGACCAGAGCGCCCCTGTTATTGCTGCAGACACCGATAACACGATTTACGTTTTATGGACAGATAACAGAGGTGGTTCACAGGACGTTTACGCAGCCGCCTCAAATAACGGTCCGTGGACAAACGTACCCATAGTAAGTGAGGCTGGTAATCAGTCGTCTCCCGCGATTGCTACCGAGGCTGCAGGCTCTGTTTTGCATTTCCTGTGGGTCGACGACACCGCCGGCAACAGCGATATATATTACGCATCTTCGAGTGGTTTGCCTGCGACATCCTTAAGCGGCAGCAGCATTATCGATGACAGTTCTGGCGCAGATCAGGTTGCCCCGGCCATTATTACTACAGGCAGTACTGGAAACGGTCTGAGAGTATTTACTTGTTGGCAGGACAAGCGCAACGCAGACACAGATCTGTACTTCGTTGAAATAGGCTCCAGCTCTCAAACAAATATCTTCGTAGGTGATAACGGCACCAATGCTAACCAGGCTGAACCGGCAATGGCGACAGATATGTATGGCCATCCGTACTTGGTATGGACCGACGGCAGGAACATAACCGGGGATATTTACTATGCTGGAAGTACCTTCACGGCCTCTGACTTGCTGGCATCTGAGGTTGTCTCCGCTTCGTCAGGCGCAATTGTTGGGACCGATCCGGCAGCTATAAGCGGTGCAGGTGACGTATCGGTCACTGTGCCTGCAGGAGCATATGCCTGTGATGTAAAGATTACTATCTCAGAAGTACAAAATCCGCAGAAACTCACTGTCGAGCATCTTAGCACACTATATGAGTTCGGTCCCAGCGGGATAGATTTTACCGAGCCCGTTACGATTACGATACCATATGAGGTTCACAGCTCTGACAACTTAGTTTCCGTGTACTGGTATAATCCACTAACCTGTGCTCTTAGCCAACAGGGGATAACCGACGTTGAAAACGTAGTAATCTCCCCAACCTTGTGTGCTCTGCGTTTCAAAACAACGCACTTCACGCAGTTTTTTGTTGGTGGCATTGCCGCCGCAGCTAGCAGTGGTGGTGGTGGAGGTTGCTCGGTCTCTGGCAATCCCCAAGGTAATATACTGGAATTCGCACTGCCTTATATTGGATTGGCTCTTGTAATAGCAGTTCTGAAACGGCGGGATGCCAGGAGAAGAAGAATTCGGGCTATTAAAGAAAATATATGTTAAAAAAAGATTATCTATTTGCCCAGCCAGACGCTGTCTGTATATCGCCGACGATTGAGTCTGTTCAACTGGTCGGAAACAGACCGAGCCAGTTCGACACACCTTTGCTAATTGAAACCGTTCTGATAACAATTGTTGCCACATTGGTAATTAAGTTGTTGGCTCAAGGTTCCCCTTTCAGATGGACATGGCTTCTGTCCCCTGGCATCTTAGTGGCTGCGGGGACAATCCCTACCATGATTAAAAAGAGAAAGCTTCCTGACATAGGTTTCAGCACAGGGCAAGTTCTGTCTGCACTCAAAATAATCGGCTGGACCAGTATTATCATTCTCCCGCCCGTGTTTTGTGGTCTGTGGTTGCTAAAATTATATGGTTTCCAATTACCTTTACAGGCTGTGATACCTAAAAATCAAGAATGGATTCAGTTGATATTATATCAGTTCATGTATGTTGCAGTAGCTGAAGAAGTATTTTTCAGGGGCTATGTACAAAATAACATTCTAAGATTGAGAACCACTATAATGCCCTCCAAACGCAGGCTGCAGCCGTGGACAAGCATAGTGTTATCAGCTGCGGTTTTTGCAGTTGCTCACGTCATTGTGCACGGAACAATAACATCAGTACTGACTTTTTTACCTGGTCTGATTTTCGGCTGGCTTTTTATTCGGACCAAATCTCTATTGGCACCGATCTTGTTTCATGGGCTATCAAACACGTGTTATTTTGTGATGTTGGCAACGCTTACCTAACCACGCATAACAGGCCTTTTATTGTGGTGCAAGGCTATCTAATTTCGAGACCATAGCCCTATAATAACCTTTAAGAAAAAATGGGCACAAAGACTGTTCCCGCAAGGCTTAATCTGACATTTTCCAGCTTAAGTCAAGTAAGTGGTCAGACGATAGATTTTGAGGTGCAGAATATGCGTTTGGACAAGGAAAGGATGCACAAGTTGTACTCCCGTAACATCTTATATTTAAATAAATTAGCACTTGTCATTGTGCTCGGATTAGTGACCGTCAGAACTGTGCTATTGCCAAAGCACATTGAAAAAAGTCTGACCCCAACCGCAGCACGGGGCGAACTCAACAACGACTCAGTTGTGACAGTCGGCCAACCAGATTCAGTGCTTATATACGACACAGAAATCGTAGAGAGAAATCCGTTTGTCACCGCCGATGAAATAATAGACTGTGGTAATTGGGAGTCAATAGCAAAGTCATTCGGCTTTGAGACCCCGGCTTCAGAGTGTTTAGCGTTGATATTGCTGGGGACAATCGCCGGGGACCCAGCAGTTGCAAGATCTATCATAAAGGACCCAAAATCCGATTTCATCGACGTGTACAAGATCGGCCAAACAGTTGCCGGTGCTCGGATTGAAGCGATAGAGAAAGATGCCATAGTCCTGCTCTATGATGGGAGAAGAGAAACGCTGAAGCTTAATACGACTCAGTTGACCGACTCGAACGAAAGTAATACCCCACTACTTTCGTTTGAAACTTCTGCTGAAGTAAGTGATGCCGCAGAAAATCATACATCGATCGAAACGAGCGTGGCCGAGGTAAAAACAAAACTCAAATGTGCGGAAAAAATATTGAATGAGGCCGTCATTACACCTTGTATCATCGATGGTGAAGTGGAAGGACTACGGTTAACAAGTTTGGATAACTTGCAAGCAGCACAAGACCTTGGTTTAAGAAACGGCGATGTTCTTCGAGTAGTTAATGGTCACCGATTGACCAGCAAACAGAAGGCTTACCAAGTTTTTAAGAAAGCAAGGTCTCGAGCAAATATGGACATAGAGATATTGCGAAACGATAAGACTATGAGGTTCTCGTTTAATTTGCAATAAACTATTTGGAAAATTAGTGGAATCTGTGCCAGTAGGTAATACCAATGACAACAAACGATTTGGTCACAAACAGCCAAAAAGTAAACATGCTTTTAAAGACTTTTCTTTGTCTTACATACATACTTTTCATCAATCTTGCGGGCTGTCAGTCAGACTTTGGCACAGCGACAGATCATCAGCTGCACCCTGCTACCCAAGCAACTCAAGAACTTTATCCTAATCCGAGTATCGGGCTCAACAACATGCTGCGGGCCGAAGGTATCGCCGCAAAACGCACTGAGCAGCTAAGGCAAGCCAGTGCGAGCCTGCCTATAGAGAACGAACAGACATCTCCGGTTCTTTCTACAGCCCCTGAGGCGCCCAGCAAAGAGCCCCTAACTACGACCAAAACCAGTGCGCCCACTCAAAAACAGACATCTCCCCAGGCAACTACGAAGCTGCCCGTGCTCGATAAACCAAGTATGGCTGATCAGCTTGTATCCATAAATTTTGACCAAGTGGATATTCGGGTTGTGCTCAAAACCATCGGTGAAATAACCGGGGTTAATTTTGTCGTTGACGACAAAGTCAACGGCTCCGTCACAGTGATGTCTCCTACGAAGATACCTCTTCGTGAGATATATGGAGTCCTAGAATCAATTCTTGAAGTGAAAGGGTATGCAGCCGTCCCTGCCGGGGACCTGGTAAAAATAATACCAAGAGCAGAGGCGACCAAGCACAATCTACAGGTACGAGTTGGCAATAATCCCTCAGAGATCCTACGGAGTGATTCTATTCTCACTCAGATTATTCCGTTGAGGCATGCTGACGCAAAAGAGGTAAGTCACATCATTAAACCACTTCTGAGTACTGGCGCATACATGGCGACTTATCCGAGAACGAATTCGATTTTGATTACAGATACATCTTCAAGCATCCATCATGTTGCCAAGATTATTCAGGAATTTGACGTAGTGAGTTCTGAGGAACAGGTTACCGTAGTTGGGTTAGAGCATGCTTCTGCGCAAGTGCTAAGCGAGCAGATAACACGCATTATGGAAAAAAGCAAGCTTGGCTCTTCAAAGATTAAACGTGGGCCCAAAGTACCACAGACCGACACAGAGACAAAAATTCTGCCTGATTTGAGAACTAATTCCCTTATTATCGTCGCTAATGCTCGGGATACTTATGCAATAAAAAGACTGATAATAGATCTTGATGTCCAGCGACCGAGCCAATCGCATAATGTTCACGTTGTGTACCTAAAGAACGCACAAGCCAAAGATGTAGCCGAATCACTTGCCGGTGCGGTGGCAAATCTGAGTATCGCAGGTGCACTTGAATCAGCACAGAATGTTCAGGTTACTGCAGACGAAGGCACAAACGCATTGATTATCACTGCTTCGGCGCAGGACTATGAAGTCATAGCTCAGATCGTAGAAAAGCTCGATATCGTTCGCGAGCAGGTTCTGGTTGAAATGCTCATAATGGAGGTTAGCGAGGATAGCCTGAAGGAAATAGGTATCGACTGGGCCACACTTGATGAAGCCGTCGCAGGCAGTGTCAGATTCTTCGGTGCGACCAATTTCGGCCCAAGAGTTGATTTCGCTAATGGAGACCTTGAAGGTTTGGCTGTTGGCTCATGGAAAGGGTTGGGCTCAAATGTCAGAATTGGGACAATACTGCACGCTTTAGAAAAGACATCAGGTGTAAACATCCTGTCGACGCCACATATCTTAACTTCCAATCACAATAAGGCGAAAATAATAGTGGGTGAAAACATCCCGTTCGTCGTGGAATCCAGAATTACCGAAACAACAGATTTCATTACGCCTACTGTGATCGATACTTTCGATTACAAGGATGTTGGCATTAGCCTGGAGATAACACCACACATTAGTCAAAACGGACTTGTGAGACTTGAAGTTGACAGCGAGTTTACAAAACTCATTGAAGGTGTCACGGGGACTTCGGTCAATACGCCTACGACAGCCAAGCGGCAGGCGCAGACAGTTGTTTCGATGAACAGCGGCTCCACTATTGTAATCGGTGGCCTTATTCGAGATGACAAAGTTAGCATCGAGAAAAAGATTCCCCTGGTGGGCGATCTTCCACTGGTTGGTGGCTTGTTTAGATTCCAGAGAGACCGACTGCAAAAGACAAACCTGCTTATATTCATAACACCATATGTTATGAGCAGCCAAGCAGACTTAGACCAAATAACCGAACAAAAGAAAAAAGAAGTAGAGCCTGCACTGGATGAGCTCGGAAAAACAGAGGACAGCAGCAACAGTTCAATGGCACTTAATCGGCCGGAAGGTGACCAAAAGTCGGTGCAAAAATGAGTGAACAAATGACAAAACAGCCAGGCGAAATGCGTTTGAAAACCATATCGCCACAGCAGTTGAATCCGGAACTCGTAAAAAATCTTCCGCTTGAGTTTCTAAAACGGCAGTGCGCCATCCCAATCACACTGGATAATGGCCAAATTGCGATAGCGTTGGCTGACCCACTTAACGTAGAAGCGTATGATGCTATTTTGAGTATCCTCGGCCAAGCTTGCATACGCGTTATTTGCCCCACATCCGCAATAGAGCAAGCCATAAGTCGGTGCTATTATCACAGTGCCGCTTCAAATAGCGATTACGAAGATTCCGACGTGTGGGAACTACCGGAAACTGAAAGCGAATCTAATGATTCAGCTTTTATTCACGGCCAGGCTGAAGACCTGCTTAGCATCGCCAATAAGGCACCGGTGATAAAATTAGTTAACAAGATTTTCTTTCAGGCGCTTCACAGTCGGGCAAGTGATATTCACATGGAACCGTACGAAAGCGAGATGCGAATACGTTTTCGGATTGATGGCGTGTTGCACGAAGTGCTTAGTTTGCCAAAGCAGCAGACGGCAGCGCTACTGTCACGACTTAAGATCATGGCAAATCTCAACATCGCTGAACGAAGATTGCCACAGGATGGCAAAAGCCGTGTAAAAATTGGCCAGGAGTTCGTAGATATTCGAGTTTCGGTGATTCCGACACTGGGCGGTGAACGCATAGTACTTAGGTTACTGAACAAAGGAAGCGGTGAACTGGATTTGGATGATATAGGATTTTGTCCGGAAGTACTCCGCCGCTTTAGAAATGTGATTAGATCAGCGCACGGTATAATCCTTATCACCGGCCCTACCGGTAGCGGTAAGACAACGACACTCTACGCAGCGATTAATGAACTTAACTGCGAAGAAAGAAATATCCTTACGGTTGAAGATCCCATTGAGTATGAACTACCAGGCGTTGGCCAGATGCAGGTTAAACCGAAAATTAATCTTAAGTTTGCCAATTGTCTTCGTCACATCCTAAGGCAGGACCCTGATGTAATTATGATAGGAGAAATTCGTGATGTCGAGACTGCCCAAATCGCAATCCAGGCTTCTTTGACAGGTCATTTAGTTCTAAGCACTCTGCACACGAACGATTCAGCTTCAGCGATGACCCGTCTGATAGATATGGGTGTGGAACCTTACCTGATTTCCTCATCAGTCGTGGCAGTTATGGCGCAGAGGCTTTCACGGATTATCTGCCCAGACTGCAAGAGGCTGCACGAACCGGACCAGGAAATACTCTCTTCGTTGAACACAAATGGAACAATACCGACCACGCCGACACAGTTCTACAAAGGAGCCGGTTGCGAAACCTGTCTTAACACAGGATACTTGGGAAGAACGGGGCTCTTTGAGCTCTTAGTGATCGATGACGATATAAAAGAACTAATAGCAAAGCGAAGCACGTCACAAGTTATTAAAGAAATTGCTATCGAAAAGGGTATGAGCACTTTGCGAGAAGACGGCCTGCGAAAAGCCCTGGCTGGTGAAACTACACTTGAGGAAGTTTGCAGAGTCACACAGGATTGTTCAAGCAGATTCGAGGTAATGGAACGTGTCAGAAGTTGAATGTAAATTGCCGAACACAAGAGCACTGCCGAAGCGTCGAGTGGCACGCAAAGATATGCCTGATGCGAAGAAACGGCCCCATAAGCGAGACACTCTCAGAAGGGTCAGCACAAGGGAAATATGCAGTTTGACACGCCAGTTGGCAACACTGCTGAATGCTGGCATGCCGCTCGTACCTGCCCTGCGTGCGCTCGCAGAACAACTACAAAGCATTCTTGGGCCTAAAATAGCCCGCTTTGGCTCTGGGGAAGACCCGATAGCAGTAATTATAGAACAGGTTGCAGATGATGTTAATGCCGGAAGTACACTGGCTGATGCACTTGCAAAACACCCAGACGTCTTCTCAAACCTCTTTGTCAATATGGTGGCAGCAGGAGAAGCAGGTGGCGCTTTGGAAGAAACGTTACTGCACCTGGCGGAAATGATGGAGAAACGCCTTCACCTTGTCGCCAAGGTGAAGCTCGCTGTCGCTTATCCGCTAATGATGATTGTCGTTGCTATAGGTGTGGTGGTGTTTCTTTTGTCTTTTGTGGTGCCGACCATCACTGGAATCTTTCTTGAAATGAATCGTACTCTTCCCTGGCCAACAAGACTACTTATTTCAGCGAGTGCCTTTACGAAAACGTACTGTGTGTCAATAGTCATTGTTGCCTGCGTGGCCTTGTTCGGTATAGCAGCTGCTTACAAAACCAAAGAGGGTAGATTGTTTGTGGATCGCTACAAGCTGAAGCTGCCGTTGTTTGGCAGTCTTTTCCTTAAATTAGAGATAGCACGCCTGACAAGAACACTGGGAACGCTTCTTATCTGCGGAATTCCCATACTCAATGCCATTGAAATTGCAAAACGTGTGGTTCAAAACAGTTTTATCGCAGCAGCCTTAGACTCTGTAAAGGGACTTGTCAGCAGAGGAGATAATATCGCAAACGCAATACAAAAAACACGTTTGTTTCCACCCATTGTCTTTCACATAATAGCAACGGGGCAGATCAGCGGTGAGATAGAAACAGGCCTTATAAACATCGCAGATATGTACGACGATGAGGTTGAGATAACCGCTAAAACGCTCACCTCATTGCTTGAACCTGCCATACTGCTGCTTATGGGAGGCATAGTAGGTTTCATAGTGATGGCCATTTTACTGCCTATATTCGAAATAAATCAGCTAATTTAACAGAAAGTCAATAAGATGATGGAAGAAAAGGAACGAAAACCAGCGTTTCCAGCAGTGTCTATGGGGATTGCGCCATCGCGGGCCATCGGTTTTACTTTAATTGAGCTTATGATTGTGATTCTGATTCTCGGCCTTTTGTCGACAGTAATTGTGCCGAGAATATTAAAAAGGCCAGAGCAAGCTCGAAGGATGAAGGCCAAAATCGATATACGCAATATCGAATCAGCACTGGCTTTGTTCAAAACCGATACAGGCCGCTTCCCCACAACCTCCGAAAGTCTTGGTGTGCTCGTTTCAGACCCCGGGATAAAGGGCTACAATAGTGATGGGTACCTTGACAAAGTGCCTTCGGACCCATGGGGTAACGAATATATCTATGTTTCGCCGGCAATCCACAGCAAAGACTACGACCTGGAGTCTTATGGAAAAGACGGCGAGGATGGCGGCACAGAAGATAACGCTGACATTGAAAGCTGGAACTTTGAAGGCTGAGCACAATATGCGAAAGAAGAATACTCTCTCAGCAATAAAGAAAGAACGCGCCGGCGGCCTTACCTTCGTTGAGGTTGTCGTGGCCCTTGCGATGGTCTCAATCGCTCTCACAGCGCTGATGAGTTTGCATATTAGAAGTGTCGGCATGATCGGTATAGCCAAAAGCACCTCCCATGCTATCTCATTAGCCGAAGATAAAATCGCTGAGACGCTGGCCCGTGGTTATCCGCATGTCGGTATCGAAACGGGAATTACAGAGAAAGACAACTTGAGCTTCAACTGGAGAACTGAGGTGGCAGACCTGCAACTGTCCCAGTTGGACCAAACCGATATTAGCGGATTGCGCAAAATACTTGTAGACGTCAGTTGGAAAAAGGAGATGGGCAGAAAACAAATACAAATGTTAACTTACGTTGCCAACAGGAAATTGAATGAGCAATAGAACAAGAAAAGATAGTTTTACACTTGTTGAGATTCTCGTGGCTCTTGCAATAATTGTCACGATTCTCTTTATATTGCATGGCAGCTTTGCCGCGACGTCCAGGTCCGCTGAAGCCTGTGATAACACAATTGTTCCCTTTCAATACTTACGCCAGACAGTGGAGCGAATGGCCCGACAAATACGGTGCGCCTACGCGCCACATTCAGTGAACACAGCAAAAGATACGTTACCGTTCTCCGACACAGACGCTAAGTCTTTTGATCCCGCCCAATCAGTCTCCCTGCAAAGAACAGAACCCAAAAGAAGGATCAACTATTTGAATAGCAATCCCGACATTCCCGGCGGGGAAGTTTTACACCTAGTAACCACGAACACAATATTAAGCGGCAAAGTTCCACAGAATGGCTTATTCGATGTTGTTTACAAATTTGATAAAACAAGGGGTGTGCTTTTCGTAAGCGAGCAACGATTTATCGGGGCAGCTACAAATGTCGGCTCAGTAAAAAATTGGCAACCAATTTTAACCAATATTGTATCTTTCGAGTTAGCCTTTTTTGACGGACAGCTGTGGCTGTCCAAGTGGGATTTCAATGACAGTAAGAGCCTCCCGCGTATAGTAAGAATTACTGTTATAAGCCAAGATGACAACCATCGGCAATGTCATTACACGACTACTGCGTATGTAAATTGCCTTGCCAGTTCGAACATTACAAAATAATGCTATTAACAAGTTATGAGAATAAAACAGGCAAAAACAGAACGAAAAGGATTCATAGCTGTAGTTGTCCTTTGCATGATCATCCTGCTACATGTGCTGGTGCTTGGTTTCAATTACAAATCTCGCGCCAACATCTCTTCTGCGAACAGTTTCTTAAAATCAGAAAAGGCACTTAATTGCGCCAGAGCAGGGCTCAATATTGCTATCGCCAGTATCGCGGCCAATTCGGATAGCCATACACGAAACAATGTGACTGACCTGTTGTCACAAGAGACTGTTTTCCCTATAGGTGATGGACAGTGTTCGTTGGCCATCTCCGAAGAGAATGGAAAATTTAATCTAAACATGCTTAGAGATGCCAGTGGCAGGCTAAATCAAACCAGAATTGGTCAACTGCTTCAGCTCATAAAACTGTTAAACCGAAAGAATTCTGGGCAGGCTCGTATCAGCTACGACCTTGTGCCATCAATTATCGACTGGACAGACAATGACGAACAAGTTACGTATCTGCCCTTTGTAAAGCACAACAATCCCGGAGCAGAGTCAAGCTACTATAGCAGTCTGAAGCCCCCTTACACTTGCAAGAATGCTTCGCTTGAGACAATTGAAGAACTGCTCTTAGTCAAAGGCGTGAAACAGGATATATTCGACCTCATATATGATTACGTAACGGTAAAAGGCGACGGAAAAGTCAATATCAATTCCGCCTCCAAGCTTGTTATTCAGAGTCTCTTGGAAGAAAAGGACCCCTCTGTGGCCGAAATGATTATTGAGCGAAGACAGCTAAAGCCTTTTGAGAACATAACTGAGCTGCGGGATTTACCTTTGGTTACAGACAGTATCTATCAGACAATTAAGAAGACAGCCACTGTAAGCCACCCAGACCAATATTATCGTGTCACGTCGCAAGGAATTGTTGACAATTTTACCTGCAAAATAGTTGCAGTACTTCGAAAAAACGTGAAAACCAAAAATATTGATGTGATTCTTTACAAAGAAGTTTAAAAAACCGCTCATTCGGGTATCGGAGTATAAATAGGCAAAAGAGAGAACAATGGTTAAGCGATGCATTGGTATAGACATGACATCTTCCTACGTGTGCGCGGTGCAGATTGCACGCGACTTAGACCAGTTCTGTCTTGAAAAAGTCTTCACTGCCCAAATACGGCGAAAGAAAGATTCGCCATCAGAGAAACTCAGGTCCCTGACTAGCCAACACGGATTTGACCATCGCGCTGATGTGGCTATGGGAATCCCACACGATGGTGCTTTTTTTACAAATGTAGAAATTGACTCTACCACGCTGGAGCAAATCCACAAAGGTGAGATGTCCGCTCTGGAACACAGTTTTCCCGTCAAACCTGATGAGATAATTGCCCAGCCATACTCATATCGCCAACTGCCTGATGAAAAGTATTCTGCGCTGACAGTAGCGCTTACGAAAAAATCGTTACGCGAACGGCTAAACGTCTTAGCCGAAGGAAAAATGTATCCCAAGCTGGTAGATGCAGATATTTTTGCGATTTACGCTACAATTGTAACCAATCATCCTGAAATTGCAGTCGGTCTTGCTATAATTGTATATATAAATACTTCCTATCTTACCTTTGCAGTCACAAAGGACAATGATATTTTGATCGTTAGAAATATCCCGATTGTCTCCCGTTCGCAAAACGATGCTGGTTTAGCTCAGCAACAACTCATAGAGACCTTCTCACGCGAGGCAAGAATCACTTGGTGGAAAGTTCTCGGTACCGAGATTGAGCAGAACACTAAGATTTATCTGGTCGTCCAGGGCCAAACTCCCAATGAGTTGCAGACTGCCATTGAACAATGCCTCTGTTGCGAAACAATTATTGTTAATCCCTACGCCAGGGTAAAATCCACGGCGGGCGACAATGGCCATGCTCAAGTATGCGTGGCCCAGGGACTTGCTTTGAGGCTTCTGGCACCTGAGAAAAACGTAGGAGTCAATTTTCTCAATGTCGATAATAGAAGCGAGAAGCAAGCTTTAAACCTAAGAAAGGAGCTCACAACTCTTGGCATACTGATTGCTGCAATTGTAGTTGTCTCACCGATAGGGCTTTTTATGCGACTGGCACATTTAGAGACAAAATACCGCAATATCAGGAACGAAATCAGACAAACTTTTGTCCATGTTCTTCCAGAGGAAAAAAACATCGTAAATCCTCTTGCCCAGTTGGAGCAGAAGTGGCAGATACTGCGAAAAACCTACATGCTATTTGCCCCGATTTCTGAATCTGGTGTTGGTCCTTTGGAAATCCTTCGTGCTATCACCATAAGCATCCCTCAACAGGCGAATATCAGTATTAACAATATCTTAATAGACACTGAATCGGTACGGCTGAAAGGGATCGCCCAATCATTTGAATCAGTATACGATTGGCAGCAACAATTGCAGAAGGCATCACAGTTTTCATCTGTGGATGTCCAGGATATTCGAAGGGAGCCGAAAAACGAATCAGTACACTTTACTATCTTTATGTTGCTTGAAATGTCGGAGCAAAAATGATACGGTTGACACGCAGAGAACACTGGTTATTAGTCGGTTTCGCGATTCTTGTCGCTTTATGGTTGTCATTTATTTTTGCTGTCAGACCTGCAATTGAGCGCACGGAGACTCTCAAACGAGTAATACCGGAAAAACAAGCTGTGCTTCAGCAGCTTCGAATAAAGAGCGCACAATATCTTGCGATGCAAGACAGATTGCATTATCTGAAGAAACAAGCTGTTTTTGAAGAAAAAGGATTTGAGCTGATTCCCTTTCTGGAGTCTATGTTCAAAGATTCCGGCCTGATAAAAAAAATCACAATGATGAAACAAGATGTATTGAAGCTGGATTCAGATTATTTTGAGATTACTGCTGAGATTGAACTGGAAAATCTAACGATTAAGCAGCTCGTTAACATTCTTTTAAAAACAAGGTCTTCAAGCCGCTTTTTGCTGGTTAAAAGTTTTTATACTCAGAGGAATGCGTCTAATCCGAATCTGCTTGATGCTATAATACACATATCAACTCTCAAATCGAATCTCCAGTAGTCCACTACGTGAAACCCATCAGCCACATCCCCGCCTCATTTTTTACCCTATCCATAATGAGAACTGTTTGTTTCACGCAACTATTATGTATCTTCGAATTCCATTTTAAAGGCTAAGCTGATAGACTTTTCTTACAATCGTTCTTTTGCTCCTCCGTTTACCATGTCACCGGAAATACTCACAAAGTCGATTGTGAATTGATTTACTCCCGTCCCAAAGGTATCGACAGTAGCCCAAGCAATATTTGACACTGCCATCACAAGAATTGTTCTTCTCATCACCCTACCTCACTCTCCAATAATTGTTATTATTTCATACCTGTATATGTACGTCTTCAGCAAAAATGAGACAAATTTACCTTTAAATTAGGAGACGATTTCAGCTCCGCCCTCAATGATTTTACAATTAATTCTTTTCCTTTCAAGAATTGTTTTGGCTTTCAACTGTTTTCGCTTTTCCAATATTTCTTTCCGCCTGCCAAAATAGACATCATCAGGTGTCACATTACCAATAGCTTCATGATGCCTGCATTTGTTATACCAGCTGACAAACTTGGCGATCTCTTTTTCTAATTCTTCCGGTAATTTCCATACATGTAAAAATAGTTTTTCTTTCATCGAGCGATGATACCATTCGATCTTGCCATTGGTCTGCGGATGATACGGCGATGCAAATATATGCCCTATACCTTTGGCCTCCAGGTAATCACCAAAGTCTTTTCCGACAAGAGCTGAGCCGTTATCACTTAGCAGCTTCGTTCTGTCGTTGATTGCAAGATTATGCATGCTTGGCTGCAAGAAATGTGATTCCGGGCGAGAAACAGTTATCTCCATACGCGATATATGGCACTATCACTGGATTTGTCGTATTAAGTTTCATCTGTTACTTCAGGATCAACCACCAAATAAATTCTTTTTGTTCTTATTTGATCTCAATAAACATAACAACTTTTATAATGTATGATCTAGATAAAGCTCCTTCCAACACATCGTTATTACGAATACCTGAACGAGTGTTGCATTTCTTAGCTCTATTTGCTGGAAGCCCTTTACACAAAACAAGAAAGCATTCATTCCAAACAATTTTCTGGGTTGTTTTTGTCTTTCAAATAGCAATAATAGCTTGGATTTTCTTGGCATTCCTCAAGTAAATCCGCCTATTACTGACAACCTCATTTGCCAGAAAGACGGATAAGAAATTGTGCCAGTTTGAGTCTGAAAACAGTTCATAAGTCCTTATGCCATAAATAGTAAGTACCTTATTGGCAAGTGGTTAGGAAACCACCGAGACTGCTCCCAAAGCAGGCGCTCTAGCCAAACTGAGCTAAACCCCGCAAGGTTACACAAATACCTGTGCTTCGAGCATACTTTACACAATCTTTGCCAAAATCGCAATTCAAAAAACGGCATTTAAAAATGCTATCAGAAGACGTCTATTATGAAGAGAGCTATCCTTAAGTGAAAAATAATTAGATTTTTTACTTGAAATAATCCTGTAGTTATAATAGTCTATAATTTGTTATCTGGCCGGGGGAGATATGGACATCGAAGAGGAGAGTGGCACAAATAAGGCATAAAAAACTTGCGCACAGTGTGTGCGCACCCATAACTATAACAAAGTATCGGAATTGAAGAGGAAAAGGAAAAAAAATGGAAAAGGGGAAGGAAAATTCATTTATTTGTTTATTTTTTGCAATTGTCTTTTGTTTCGCAGCGATTGAAGCCAAGGCAGAGCTGGTATCCTGGTATCGCTTCGAAGAAAATGCGGACGATTCAGCAGGAAGCAATCACGGCACGGTTTATGGGGATCTAGGCTGGACAGAAGGAAAAGTCGGCGATGCTCTGCAGTTTGATGGCGTTGGAGACTATGTTGATTTAGGGAACGATGCCAGCCTGAAGCCGCTGCTGTCTGTCTCTCTGTGCGCCTGGATTAAATTGTCAGCTTTGGATGTTGTACAGCAAATTATACACCTGAATGCTGCTCAAACGGAACCTTATGCAGGTACAAATCTTGCAGTTATGCCAGACAACTATATTAAGATTTCCTATGGAGATGGTATGGGGACAGGTCCTTCTCACAGGAGATCAAAATATGGAACATCTATACTCCAGAGCGATACGTGGTACCATATTGTGGGGGTTATAAGAGGCCCGGAGGATATGGACATCTATATAGACGGTATTGATGATGAAGGCACATACAGTGGTACCGGTGGGCCTCTGGCCTATACCACAGCACCAGCTACTGTGGGCAGTATAACAGAAGTCCATAGCAACTTGTACGGCATAATAGATGAAGCAGCCATTTGGAATCATGCTCTTTCTTCCGATGAAGTGACAGACATCTACATCAACGGTGTTCCTGAGCCGGCAACGATTGCTCTTTTTGCAGTTGGTTCAATAATTTTGCTGCGCAAGAGACATAGTTAAAATTTATGTTATAATAATACAGGATGGATTTACGGAAGTAATCTGGCGATTTTTATACGAATCATATTTATTAAAAGCCAGGTGAGACTGACCTTGGGGTAGATTTTTTTTACCATCTTGAAGTGGTTAGATAAACGTTCTTTTAGATGGAATATTTTCCCCCAGATGTTTTCGATGAGCAGTTTTTCTGTTGATTTAGTACCTATTATATTTGTTCGGTGCTGGCGGTAAAGTACTGTTGGCAGCGAGAGAGAAACTATCTTTCCATATTTTTCGACATTTATAGCAATCCACCAGTCGTGGACTCTTGCTACTGATGGGACAGGCAGGCAAATATCTCTTGCTTTTTTGTTAATCATCATTGTGCAGCCGGTAACAATATTTTTGGCCATTATTTTATAAAGACTATTACTTATTATAGGATTTATTCTCTGGTGAAACCACATAGACTCGGCAATTGGTTTTAGGTTTGAGTCCACAATCTTGAGGTCCGTGTGAACGAGGATAGGTTTATCCGGATAGATAGCTTCTGCGGATTTCATAAGATTGAGGGTAATCTCTATTTTATTTGGCAGCCATACGTCATCCTGGTCACAGAACATAATGTAAGAACTCTTTGCATGTTCGAGCAGTCTGGCGAAGTTTTCAGTCAGGCCGAGGTGGCCGGAATCATCTTTGATAAGTTCTATTTTGTCAGTGTGTTTGGCAGCATAATCTTCAATTATCTTAACTGTCTGGTCTGTCGAGCCATCATCTCGTATCAGAAGCTGCAAGTTCTGATTCGATTGGGTAAGGATAGAGTCTATCTGCTGGCTCAGGTACTTCTCACCGTTATATGTTGCTAAGAGTATACTAATTTTTAACTCACTCATAACAATACACTATCACTTATGGGCATTCGGGTTGTCCATTTTACAAGACATCCATGAAATGGTGGTTGCTTATACTTATGTTTCAATTTCAGCATATAGAGAAAGCCTGTAAAAAAACCGATAATCGGCCTTGCTCGCCAAGTAATACATTTAAACCAAACATCAATATTTTCCGTCCCCTTGATAAATGCATCAGGAAGGGCTTTCTCGATCTCTTGAGATTTTGGCGGTTCTATTTTAAGATGCTCGGCTGTCCAAATATGCGGCTTATTAAAATGTTGCATATACCAGTCTTGGAACCTTAGATCAGCGTTTCTTGAAAGAAATTCCCTTTGTGGATCGTGCATAACGAAGTGCATTAATATTGTATCCTTGCAGACTCTTTTTAGCTCGTGGAGAAAATGTTCTCTTTTCGGCTCGGGGACATGTTCAAGAGTGTCGACAGAGATGACGACATCGAATGAATCATCTTCGAAAGGCAAATTGTCACCTTCGATCACGACTGGCTTGCCAAATTTGACACCTTCCAATAATTGGGGATTAGTGTCAGCAAGATACACCTGGCATTTGTCAAAGTCACCGGCATATTTCAAGAATCTTGATATTCCTTCACCGCCGGCACCGACTTCAAGGATGCGAAGTTTGTTATTAGGCTCCAATAAGTGAGTTTTGAGCTCATTTAGAATGGCAGAATACCTTAGGTAAATGCTAATGTCTTTGGACCAGAATATGGCTTCCTTCAGACCGAAATCGTTCCCAGTCCACCTGTAAAGCCTTTTTCTGAAGAATTTTACAATCTCAAATAAAACATGGTCTAAAGCCAATAAGCTGAATTTCACAAGGCCATAACTTTTAATAAGCTGCCGATATTTGGTCATTTTCCGTTTCAGAGAATTACTCAAGCGAATTGCGATATTCTTTTCGATGGCGAAGAAGTTCTGCGCCGCCGAACATTAAGCCGAGAACAAAAACTACCAAAGAGCTCAGGAGCCTTGCTACTACTGATGCGAGAATGCCCTGGGCCATTCCGATACCCATCTGCTCACTTAAAAAGCCGTAGGCAACCTCCTGGATTCCAATGTTGCCTGGTGTAATGTTGATAAAAACGCTTAACTTCAGCAAGACAAAAAAAACCGTAAGCGTCGCCAGGTCTAACTTTATCCCGAAACTTGCGAACAGAATATAGAAGCTCAATATAGTTTCGGCAAACACTAACATGCCCAGAATCACGATTTTTGTAAGATACACCCCATCGCGTAGGTTGTGTATTGTTGTAGTCAGCACTTCTGCGAGCTTTGAACGCAGCCAGGCTAATGATTGCTTTTTAAATTTTATCTTTTGAAGAATGATATGAGCTATCAATGGAGCCAGGATTACAAGGCTGCAAAGGTAAATTGTAACCTTTAGTGCACTGAATTGGCCTATCTTTAAATCCGGCCGAATTAATAAAATCACAATAATGGCGATTATCATATTCATACAGGTATCCATCCAGGCGAATGATGCAAAGCCGCTGATGTAGCTTGTGTAAGAGATGTTATGATTTCGCTTCAAAGATACTCCTCGATAGACGGTTCCCAACTGGGAGAAAACCATATTAAGAAACCTGCCTAAGACAAGGATTTTAAGCCAGGGAAAGAATGGGAGTTTTTGGCCGCTGCATTTCTCAAGTATCAGTTGAAACCTGTAACTATACAGCAATATATAACCAGCCGAAAGCACACCAAGAAGAACCAGCGCAAAGATATTTATTTTTGCAAGGAGTTTCAGAGAATCTGTGTTTGTCCAAAAAAACCTGACCAGGTAGATGATGCAGACAGTTGCTATGAGCAGCTTTATGATTTTTTTAAGCTGTATTTTCAATTTTATCCTTGTTGAATTTGATTTAGTTCTTTTTGAAACTTTTCTACGCACTGCTGCCAGAAATCGGTATCCGAGCCTCTGGAGGTTCTCCAAATTCTTGAAGCGGTTGAATACTTGTGCGTTAAAATAGGCTCATTTTCATAGTAATAAAGCTCAAACTGGCTGGCAAGTTCCCTGAAACAATTAAACGTGCTGCCTGATACATTGTCATCAGGCGAAACCGCTTTGAATAATGCTGCCTTTAGATGACCTTTTTGTGCGAGTTCGGCAATTTTATAGCCGGTATCATGGCTGCAAATACCAACAACATTTTCCAGGCTATTTGATAGTTTTCTTAGAGCAGCAGACGACTGATACCTTTGTCGGTTGATAAGGCCTCCGAGCCGGACAATCTGGCGTCTAATAAGATTAACAAAGTCTTCGATAGGGCTTTTCGAGTAGGCAGTCCAGTCTGCATTTATTGACCTGAAATCTTCCGTACGAAAGAAACAAAAGACAGGATTAGGGAAATTGTGGTATTTGCCGAGCTGCCAATTCGGGTATGTGGTTCCGATGGCAGAATAGCCCTGTTTAGCGATTAAATAGGTTGCAAAGGTGTCCCAATTTTTCTTGAACACATAAACATCAGGGTCGATAGACAGCGCAAAGTCAGTCTGAATTTGACCAAGACCAAAATTAAGCGCAGCAGCATGTGCGAACGAGCCGGTTTTCCCCCTTGGGTCAAAAGTACATATATCAATTGGCAGTAACATTTGTTTGAGATGGTCGAGCGAACTATCTTTTCCTGCCGTATTGTCAATAATAAGGTAGCGGATTGTTTTCGGAAACTGTGCCTTTTCATTTAAGTTAATAAAAAGCTTTTCCATAAGCTGAGCTGAGTACCAGCTTACAGTAAAGACCGTTATTTTGGATTCGGCTTCTTGTGTCATAGTGGCTTCAATTTTTTTGGAATCAATAACGAAGCATTGCTAAATACAGACAGATGGTTATACAAATTTTACCGCTGCTGCAAAGATTTTCGTGGACTGCCCAGCTCGAATATCATCTGGGCTGTCATTGAAGCTTTTAGTGGTTTTCCATCTTTGCTGCTTTCTCCGGGTTCTCTGGGAATTGGTATGTATTTGTATCGCTTGCTGAGCTTGTTTATACGGGGAACCAACTCCTGTACATAAGGAATAAGATAGTAGGGATACCTGCCTGTTTTCGCAAGACGCTCCACTTCTTCGACACTTTTTGCAGGAACTATTTCTCTGTCGAGATACCAGGCAACTTCAGGTCTATAGAATCCGCCTTTGGACGAATGTTGATTAACTATATGGTCTTCGAAACTTAGCAGGGCCTTATCGGGTGGAATCATCTGGTTTAGCATCTTGAACAATCTTATTTTTGCTGGTGATTGCCACCTTACGGCATAGTAGTAATTTGTGCCCCTGGCACAGAAGACAAAGAACAATCCCAAAAGTGCTGCTATACTAATAGTTGATAGTTTTGGATGTATTTTTTTTAACACACTCGCCAAAAGAAGAATTCCCTGGGCAGCAGCAATGGCTATAAACGGGCCAAAAGGCCTCTCCCATGTCTGGTGCCTCCACAGGCAGCCGCGAAGGATAAAAAGCTGAAAAACCGGCGTGAGAAAGAAAAGCCAGAATTGAGGGAACCTTCTGGATTCAAAGGATTTCTCGTTTGAAGTTCCTTTCGATGTAAAAACTATTAGCTGTCCTGCTGTAAGGTATGTGATAGCTGTTATCAAAATTGGCTTTGTGAAGTTCGTTACTGCGAACTGCCAAAACTGGGCAAACCACATACCCCAGTTAAACTTCGGCATCGCAGGAGTTAACTCGGCTTTTGCTGATCGCCATTTATAAAGGGCAAGGATTTTATCAATATCCCAGCCATATCCTGCTGCCATAACAGTAAAATTCAGCAGCATACTCGATAATGGCGCAAGAACCAGTATGGCCAGCAGGCCGATGCTCGGTGCTTGCCGGCGGAAAAGACACCTACCAACGTAATGTACGCCGATGCCAAGCGCACAGAAAAAGCCCGGCCATCCAAATTGTATAGCCAAAAAAAGGCTGACAGCTAAGCCAATCCTGTGCATCCGGGCCGGCTCCGGACCATCTTTCAGTGCCTTGATGAGAACGAGGTAACACCAAAGTGCTATGAACCACATCAGTGTCGCCCAGCCGCCGAGGCCAAAATAACCAGTGAGGGGAAAAAGGGCAAAAATAAGTCCTGCTAACAGTGCGGTCTTATGGTCGGTAATGTGCTTTAAGATTTTTAGAAACATCAGAAAGCTCGCCACCGTAAATATTATACCCGTTACCCTCAGGCTCCACTCATTGATCCCCAGGATCCACATAAAGAACGAAGCGATCAATACATTCAATTGCGGATGGTCCCAATATCTCTTCGGGTTCTCACTCGGCGGCTGACCCACAGCCCATGTGGAGATTCCTTTGGTATATCCCAGGCCATATCTGACATGAGAGCGTGCTGCCCATGCGCCGCTGGCCTGTGCCCAGCTATGAAGGCCATAGAAAGGGCGCGTTATGTCGCGAGCCAAAATTGAAGCAAGCAGTATTGCCAGCATCCCGCCACAAACCCAGAAGTTCGGAAATTTATTCGACTGATTATTCATATATGACAGAATCGGCAGAATTTGGGATTTGGTTTTGGCTTTGTTCCATATTTATTTGTGTATTTGGCTTCTGTTCGAAGTCGAAGGTGCTGGAATGTATGAATTGGGCAACTTTTATATAATCTTCGGCGCCGTGGCAATTTTGCTCATATTCAAAAATTGTCCTGCCGTAGCTGGGGGCTTCTGCAAGTTTTATGTTTCTTCTGACATAGACAGGTAAAAGCTTTGCCTGCGACCAGGCACAATTGGTGCCCCTGGCCTTTTCGAGGAACTGTTGGATGTCGGCCTTTACTTCTTTGGGAAGCGATGCCCTGCTGTCGAACATACACAATAAAATTCCTTTTACTTTCAGGTTTGGGTTTATCCTCTTGTTAACAAGCTCAACTGTCTGCAGGAGTTTTCCGAAGCCTTGCAGAGCAAGGAAATGCGGCTGAAGCGGAATGAGGATTTCGTCGGCGGCAGCAAGTGCATTCAAGGTCAATAAGCCAAGAGAAGGAGGGCAGTCGATTATCAGATAATCAAATTTGTCCTGAATTTCTTTGATAGCTTCTCGTAGAATGGTTTCTCTGCCGACCACGCTCACTAATTCACTTTCTGCGCCAACCAAGTCGATATTCGCCGGCAGCAGCCAGAGGTTTGGCCTTACAATTAACAGCTCTGCCGCGAAATTAGTGGATTTGGTAAGTACTTGATAGGAGCCGGACTTAACAGAGTCAGGTTCAAGGCCAAGATGAATTGTCAAATGCGCCTGTGGGTCGAGGTCGACGACAGCTACTTTCTGACCCATCGAAGCAAGAGCTGCTGCAATATTTGCCACTGTAGTGGTCTTGCCGACACCTCCTTTTTGATTTAATACGGCAATCCTTCTCAATTTATCGGCCTCGATAACTATCCGCTTTTTAGTTTCTTCAGTATCGCATCGAGCACACCATTTACAAAAGCAGGTGACTGCGTTGTGCTGAACTTTTTGGCAAGCTCAATAGCTTCATTAATCACCACATTTGGCGGAATATCCGGACAAAAACTCAACTGGTAACATGCCAGCCTCAGGATACTTTTATCGACAGGGGCAAGTCTTGAGAAATTCCACCTTATTACTGAATCTGCTATTAACTGGTCACAGGCTTTCAGATTATCCCAGGTGCCTCTGGACCAATCTGCTGCAAGCCTGCGGACAAAACTGTCGTTTTCATTTTCAAGAAGAAAATCCTGCAAATGCTCAAGCAGAACCGTGCCCTGTACATCGAGCTGATACAATGCCTGTATTGCCAGTTCTCTGGCTCTTGTCCTTTTATCGGTCTTCACTTGTTTGGGAACTGATAAGTTAAAGAACTACTCTCCTGGCTAAATCTGCTCAAGCACATTTACCATTTCCATAGCGGTTGATGCTGCGTCGGCTCCGGCATTTCCCATCTTAGTGCCGGCCCTTTCGATGGCCTGCTCAAGCGTCTCACATGTCAAAATAGCAAAGACAGCAGGGACCGACAGCTCATAATTTATCTGGCTTATACCTCGGCTGACCTGCTGGCATACGTAATCGTAGTGGCTGGTCTGGCCACGTATAACCGCACCAAGACAAATAATCGCAGCATATTTTCCACTTTTTGCGAGCTTTTTAGCCGCCATAGTAATTTCGCAGGCACCCGGAACCCAAATGACAGAAATCTGCTCCTGTGAAGCTCCGTGACGCTTGAGACAATCTATCGCTCCGTCAAGCAGCTTGCTGGTTATGAATTCGTTGAATCTGCTCGCTACAATGGCGTAATTACCCTTGCCGGCTGTTATCTGTCCGGTTATCTGTTTAACCATAGCTCCATTTCTCCAAAAAATTCTTATTTATGAGCAAAAAACAGAGTTCGCTCCTTTGTGCAGCATACCTGTATCAGGCTGACATTATAAGACCATCAACAGGCACTTGCCAGAAAAACAGATTTGTCAAAAATTAAGGCACAGCTTTATTATTACAGTCACAGTACTTAACTTTTGCAATTTTAAGAGCTTACGCACCAGTTTTCCAGTAAAAACTTCAGTCTTGCCTAAAAGAGAGCACATACAGTAAAAGCGGTTAACTGCAAACGTTTTATGGGCGATATCGCCTTTAAGTAAATCCAGTATGCGCTCAGGTAGCGTCATGTGGCTGGGAAAAAGCAATTGGACGGTCTGGATTTAAGCTTAAGGCCAAGGTATATGCTTTTTGAGGAAACAGAGTTTGGTTGGTATGATAAAGCCGAGCTGAAAGCTCGCAGGGCTTACGAACTTTATGAAGACGGCGAAATGTCACAGGCCCTTGCCCAGCTCGAAGAGGCTCTGCATATAAACCCTTCCAACAGCTCCTGGCATTTCAATAAGGGCCTTGTTCTGGATGCAAAAGAGCGATTTGAAGAGGCGATAAGAGAATACCAGACAGCTCTGGAGTCAAATCCGCTTGATACAGAGATATTGAACTCTTTAGCAGTTGATTACACACGCACCGGCCAGTATGACCTGGCAATCGAGGCATTTGAACACATTGAAGACATTGACCCACAATTTGAGCCCTGCTACTGCAACCGCATGATCACATACACCGAGATGGGTCAGCACGATTTAGCCGAGCAGATGTTTTACTTAGCTCAGCAGATAGATCCTGATTGCCCCCTGTGTTATTACAATATAGGCAACAGTCTCTTCATACGAGGCCAATATAAAAAGGCAATAAGCTGCTGGCAAAGGACCGCTGAATTAGAGCCGAGCCACCCACAGATTAATTATCGAATTGCTCAGGGCTACTGGTCGTTAGGACAGATGGGGAAGGGGCGGAAGCGCTTCCTTGACGAAATCCGTCTTAACCCTGGTGATACAGATGTGATAATTGATTATGGTTTGTTTTTGCTCGACACCGGAGAGGTCGAAGCAGCTAAGGAAAAGTTTCATAGAGTGCTTGAGTTGAAACCTGATTCTCCAACGGCCTTGTTTTATCTCGGTGAAATAGCTTTAGATAACGGCAGTTATGAACAGGCGCTGAAGTTGTTCAAAAAGGCGTTAAACGATGATAGCAAACTTGCCGGGCCTCGATACCGACTTGCCCAAAAAGCCCTGGCCCAGGGCCAAATAGAAAAAGCAAAGCAGCATCTTATCCGAGAGCTTAATACCGCTAAAGAATGCCCCGAAGTGTTCGTATCAATTGCGTCGATGTTCTTGACCATCGGTGAGCTTGACCTGGCAAAATACAGCTTGCTCAAAGCTGCTGACGTGAATCACAGCAATGCAGATATATATTACTATCTTGGTCTGGTCAGCGCTATGAATGGTTCTCTGGAAGAAGCTTCGGAGTTCTTCGGCCATACGCTGGACATAAATCCGGAGCATTATAGAGCGTTACGAGATTCCGCCCTTGTTTGTTTGGCAAAAGGGGCGCTTGAAAAAGCTGTTGTTAGGATTGAAAAGGCAAAGACTTTAGCCGAAAATGACTCTCAGTTAACTTCGCTTAGTCGAAGGATTAGACTGGCTCGATTTGTGCGAGGCATAACGGACATTTGCAGCAGATTCAAACCTCATATTAGAAGTCGAAAGTTGAAAAACAAAAAAATAACAGGGCCCCTGCAAAATTTTAGCATAAAAGCACCCCGAGTGAAAAAGAAATGGTGATGTCCTGTTTTTTGCAGGGCCTTTTAGGCAGCCATTTTCTTGATTTTTGCCTGCAGCCTTCGACAGCCATACCAAACCTTCACATTTTTATTTTGAAAAACACAGGTTTTTGGTGTATATATTAAACACTTGGCGCTGATAAATTCCCGGCCGAGTGGCGGAACGGCAGACGCTGGGGACTTAAAATCCCCTGCCCTGAGTGGGCGTGTGGGTTCGATTCCCACCTCGGCCAATGGAACTAAACTACTCAAACTGACCGGTGGCCGGTTTGAGAATGCAAAAACAAAAAGTTAACCCCTTAGGGGGTAAAATGCAAAATTGCCGTCCTAAGTCCTTGGGACTCCTTACGGAGGACTCCTG
>JAFGRL010000183.1 GCA_016935195.1 Sedimentisphaerales bacterium | reverse complement strand
CAGATAATCAACGGCCATCATCGCAGCAGGGCACTTGAGAAGCTCGGCTGTGAATCGGCTGACTGCATCGTCTGGGACGTTGACGATGAGCAGGTTGATATTCTTCTCGCAACACTCAATCGCCTTGGCGGGACGGATGAGCTTAGTGAAAAATTGAAGCTTTTAAAAAGGCTGACGCAAAAAACAAGTGCCAAAGAGCTTGCAAAGCTGCTGCCGAACTCTGCCAAACAGATTGAAAGGCTGACGCAGTTAAAATTGCCCGATGGTCCGATGAAAATTGCTGCTGATGATTTTGCAACGCCTATGGTATTCTTTCTTAAGACATCTGAGCAGGAGATTGTTAACAAAGCGTTGTCATTAGCCGAACGGCGCCAGGCAAAAATGACAAAGGCCCAGCGCAACGCATCAGCAATAACGTGTATTGCACAGCAATTTATCAACCACAAATCCGGCGGCGGTGTTTATGTCAATCCTTAAAAAAGAAGTTGGCTATCCAAATTAGGGAGTTTTACGATATGGCAAAGAGTAAGGGACCCAGCAGAAGACAGCTTGCGGTGATTGAAGATTTGTTCAGCGGTCAGCTCGATGAGCAGGCGGTTTTGGATAAACATAAGGTCGGCAGAAATCTTTATAACAAATGGCTGGCCGATGAGGGTTTTGCCGAATGTTTTGACCGCAGGATTGCTGCTTCCTACCGACAGAGCGAGGCGTTGATTGCGCGGTATGCTCCGTTGGCCGCTGCCAAGTTGGTTGAGCTTACCGCCTCTGCCAATCAGGAAACGGCCCGCAAGGCCTGCCTGGATATTATTTCTTTGCCTAAGCTCGCAGCAAAACAAGCTAAGGTTGATAAACCTATAGAAGAGGAAAATGTTGCTGCTGAGCAATTATCGCCCGAGACCGCCAGCCGACTCTTAGCCGTTTTGGCAGATGAAAGTGCTTGAAATCCGACAGTATCAGGTTAAAATGGGCTTAAGAAGGCAAAGGGCCGGATAATGAAAAACAAGTTAATATTGAGTCTGGTATTTTTTGTGATTTTTGCTCAAGCTGGTTATTGAGATGAGCAATCAGCCCAGGAGCTTGATGGCAGAGAGGTAGTGGTCCGCATCTACGACAACTGGGATGAAAACAGAACAAAGTTTGAGCAATTGACGGTCATTTTGGATGTCAACGGCTTGATTATTGATCCGAACGATATCGGCCAGTCCGGAGCCCTTGTGTTGATGCAGTCCGACCAGCAGGACGAAGTGGTTAGAAATTATGTGGGGTTGGGCGGACGAGCCTGGCGGTATCCGGTCAGTTCAAGGATTACCCTGCCAAAACAAAAGTGCTGGACCACCTGGATTTTCAGGGATGCTCTGGGGAATCCTTTGGATTTAGCATCCGTACGAGTGACGAGTCTTGAATCTGCTTCTCGACCGGAAAAACTCCTTCGTAAGACTGAACATGTTACCGATGAACAGGGTAAAATGTGTCGGTTGGTCGGCAGTCAGATACAAAGCGGACGGGCAATTCTTGTTTCGCATCCGGACTATGATGGTACTGCTGCAGTAACGTTCTTCACCATTGCGCCGGTCAAGGAGGTAATAGTTGGCACAGTACCAAAAGACTCAGAGGCCGAGCAGCGGACGATACGTGGGTTCATTGTTGATGAAGTGAACGAGCCTATCTGCGGCGCGGTTGTCAAATGCAGTGAGGTTTACACCACAGGCGGCGGTATTATTTATGGTGTTCCTTGCGGAGCTATCACTGATGAAAACGGATGGTTTCGACTGTATATGCCATTGAGGGTAGGCAGATCCACTAAGGTTGATTTTGAACGGATTATTCCTCCTGGCTCGTATCATGTTATAACCGTAGAAGCACCGGAGGAATTTGCACTTGTGCCTACAGGCTTCCGCAGAAGTAATAATAGCGACTGTGTGATTAAAATGACCGAGCCCGGCAGGTTTCACACTTTCGTATTCAAAGGTGAGCAGGGTATTCTTACCAGCGGAACAGGTCTCGGATTAGTAGAGTTATGGGTTGAGCGAGTGGATGAGCCTCCTGTTAAGTATGAATTCAGCGACTGGTACCCAGGCGGATATTTTCCTTTGGGAACGTATAAGGCATATCGACAGCCGATGCGAGGTCCGAATGGTCAGAAAATTGAAGGACTCAATTTCAAGCCGATTGATGTTAATGAGAAAAGTCCGGAAGAACTACTGTTTACACTTGGCAATGACATCACTTACCGCGGAGTGGTGCTCAACGGCACGACAGGTGAACCGATGAAGGGCGCATTTATTATGACAAGCTGGTATGATGATTTGTCCTGCCTGACGGATGAGGATTGGCAGGGTATGCATCAATTGCCTCTGCATCCTTCGATGGATGACCCAGCTTTGCGGAGCCTGCATACTACTATGGACCCGTTCGGTCGAGACGATGTAATTAGTGTCAAGAGGATTGTAAGGACCGATGCAAACGGCCTGTTTGAGATGGGATTCAAATATACCGATAAGCCCAGCACATTAGCTGCGTTTGAGAAGGATTACCTGGGAACCAGCCTTTACGTCAATGATGAAGTGCCGGATGCAAACGGAATAGCAGAGCTGCGGCTTATGCCGTTGTTTCCTGCTGGCAAGATTTTTATTGAGCCGTGCATTGAGATATATAACGATGGCAAACCCTGTCTTGAGGCGAGCAACGTCGGCATCTTCCCAACAATTACATTGGCGGATGATGCAAACAACCCTGACTGGGTTGGCAGGCCCTTCCGGATGAAATATGCTGATGAACAACTCTGGCAGGATGAATCATTCGTTATTGACACAAACACATTTCCGGTTGAGCCTGATATTTCTTCAGAGCAGTTTTTCAATCCTACTACGATGTTCCTGTATGGAATTTATGACTTTTTTACCACACAGAGAGTGTCTCTTTTCGGCTTACCTATTCACTTTAGCGTAAGTTACAACGAACCGGTATCAATTCAGGTGACACAGTCTGAGCCTAATGTTGTTTTCGGTACTCAGGACGAAATAGAGGGGGTTGTTTTTGAAAGCGAGGAGGAATCTGACGGTTCAGTAAAATTCTACGAGATGTATGAAGGATATACTATGGAACTGAGCATATGTAAGCCGCAATTGAAAACTAATCATAGGCAGAGTTATTATGTTCCCGCAGGATTTGCGTTCAGGCTCAAGCTTATCACACATTATGACGAGGGCTGGTGTATGCCGGAATTTTCTCAGACGATAAATTTGAAACAGGGAGAGACTCTTGAGCTTGGAAGAGTTGTCGTTGACCCTGCAATGCTGGTCACGATAAAAGTGGTTGATTCCAATGGAATTGGCCTCGAAGGTATTCCGCTCCGGAAGTTATATGAGGAGGCTAATCATCATATCATTGTGCACAACACCGACCATACCGGCAGTGTTATGTTTGATGTCTGCCCGAATTCAAAGCTGGAATTAAGAGTGGGCCTTAACGAAGAATTGGAAAAAGCATATAAGTTCGTATCATATGATATAGGCGGGCAGGAAGATGCTGGCAAAGAATTTGTTTTAGAACTTTCGGATGAGATGATTAAGAAGATATTGCAGTGACAAAATACTAACGGAAAGGGATATTATGAAGATAGCGATTGCGTCGGACCATGCGGGTTTTCGGTACAAAGAGCAGATAAAGACATTTCTCATAGAGGCCGGCCACGAGGTCAAAGATTTCGGCACACATTCCGACCAGGCCTGTGATTATCCGGATATAATTCGCCCGGCGGCAGAGGCGGTGGCTGAGGGTAAGTTCGAGCGAGGGATTGTATTAGGCGGCTCAGGCAACGGCGAAGCGATGGTCGCAAATAAGGTGGCTGGCATAAGATGTTCACTGTGCTGGGACCTGCGCTCGGCAAGATTCGCCAGGGAACACAACGATGCGAATATGCTCTCCTTGGGCGAGCGAATGATGTCGATACACGCAGCGCTGGAGATAGTCGAGCTCTGGCTTAAAACACCGTTCCAGGCCGGCAGGCACGCCAAAAGGCTCGAAAAAATGCACAAGCGAGGATAGGCAGCCAATACAATCATTCAATTCAATAGGCCAACAGCCGGCAGGCAGGTGGCAGTTATTAAAGTTTTCGGCCACAGCAATCAACATTTCAATCAGGAGGATAAATGATGCAGCAAGTCGTATCAGAAAGAAACGCTTCTACAAATTATGATGAAAACACAAAGGCATCGGGTCTGTATCAGGCTCTGAGGCAGACTCGGCCCAGAACAAAAGATGACCTTAAAAATTACGTCAAAGCCTTTCTCGGCATTGATGTGCCGGCAAAAAGAATATGTACCGAGCATAGCAGTCCGATGGATTATCTCTGGCACAGTTTCAATGCCGATTTTGCCGACAACGCTGGAACAAATGCCGACGCAGTCATCTGGGCCAACCGCGGCGGCGGAAAGACCGAGTTAGCTGCTGTGGCAACACTTCTGGACTGCATATTCAAGCCGAAATGCCAGGTGCGAATCCTCGGCGGCTCAGGTGAGCAGGCAGGCAGAATGTATGATTATCTAAGAGGCTTTTTACACACCGGCTTTGAAAATTTTTTAGCTGGGCCGATTCGAAAGGGAAAGTGTACCTTTAACAACAATTCCGCGGTAGAGGTCCTGACGCAGTCGGCAACAAGCGTCCGAGGCCAGCACATTCAGAAGCTCCGCTGCGATGAGGTTGAACTCTTTGATAAAGATGTCTTTGCCGCGGCAAAGTTCACCACACAAAGCACTGGCAGTGTCCTCGCAGCGATGGAAATGATAAGCACAATGCACAGACCCTACGGCCTGATGCACGAGGTTGTCCAATCGGCAACAGAAATGCACACGCCGATTTTTAAGTGGTGCATCTGGGAAGTGATTGAAAAGTGCAAAGACAGAACCTGTTCGCAGTGTCCCTTATGGGGCGACTGTGGTGGCAGGGCGAAAAAGGCGGCAGGTTATTTGAAAATTGACGACTGCATAACTACGATGCGACGCTCCAGCAGGGCAGGCTTCGAGGCTGAGATGCTCTGCAAAAGGCCTTCGCTGGAAAATGTTGTCTTTGACCAGTTTGACCCTGGCGAGCACGTAAAGAGTGTTGATTATAATCCGGATTTGCCTTTGTATCGGGCAATAGATTTTGGGTTTGTCAATCCTTTTGTGTGTCTGTGGATTCAGGTTGACGGCGACGGCGTTGTTCGGGTGATTGATGAATATATTCGCACGAGGGCAACGATTAACATCCACGCAGAAGCTATCAAGCTGAGAACGCCTTGCAGCGAAGAAAAAGTAACGGCAACTTTCTGCGACCCGGCAGGCAAAAGCGTCAACGACATAACCGGCACAAGTCGGGTCCGCGAGATGCGAGCGATGGGTATAGCAATTCGCTGTCAACGAAGCGGCATACTCGAAGGCATCGAACTTATCCGTCAGGCAATCCGCTCAGGCGACGGCAAAAGCAGATTTATCGTCTCACCCAACTGCCCCAGACTTATTGAAGCGATGCAATGCTACCATTACCCCGACAGTATATCAGCCTCTGCCGAACTTCCGCTCAAAGACGGCGTCTATGACCACCCGATTGATGCCCTGCGCTATTTCTTCATCAACCACCAAAGACCCGCCAAAACAACCAGCAGAAGGTACTAAATGAACTTGCATCTGTTTATAATGAACGTGTATGATACTTTTTGGCAGTGGGTCAGTTTGATTTTGCTCTTGAAAAAATAAAAGAGAGAGGATTATATATTACTATTTTTTACAAAAAAATTTAAAAACTTGAATTTTTGGCCAAAATTCAGCGTTTTCTTGGGCCTTGCCACCTAAAGCCATAGCTGGTGGAGTCACTTTGGAAACATAAAATCAAGTTTTGTAAGTCCTCATACCAACTTGCTCGCCAGAGTCGGTTTTCGTCATCATATAAATCTGGCCTGTCAATATACCCAGACAGGAAAATCCAAATTAACTATCTCATTATCACTGTAACCTGAAAGTTCTTCGGTATTTATAGCTTCTGCTTGGCCGCTCTGGTTGCGATCCCAGGGATACGATATTTCTTGGACATCCCACAAAAAAAGAAAAAATATCTTGCCAAAAGTAGCGTTCATGCTATAATTAAGGAAATTCTATTTGTGATTGTAAGTACAATTATGAAATTAAGGAAAGTTTTGCCGATGAAGTTTCATAAAATCCCTAACGAGACAATTCAACGGTTGCCAATGTATCTAAGAGTCTTACAACTTCTGTACAAACAGGGAACAAATAACATATCCAGCCTTAAGCTAGGAGAGTTCCTTGATGTTAATTCGTGGCAAGCAAGAAAGGACTTTTCCTATTTTGGTTCTTTTGGAACTCCAGGGGTTGGTTATGATGTCAAAAAACTTGTAAGGCAAATTAGCAAAATTCTTAAGCTTAATGTTGCCCAAAAAGTGGCCTTGATTGGTTTGGGCAATCTTGGCTCAGCAATACAAGCGTATGGTGGATTTAATATATACGGGTTTGAGGTAGTTGCCATTTTTGATATTGACCCCAAAAAAATAGGTACGAAGAAAAATAATATAATCGTTGAGAATGTTTCAAGGATTAAGTTGTTGAAAAATCGAAAGATAGACCTTTCAATTGTTGCGGTTCCGAGTAGTGCCGCTCAGGATGTGGTTGACGCACTGGTTAAAGCTGGTGTGAAAGGAATTCTTAATTTTGCGCCTTGTCATTTAAAAACCCCCAAGAAGGTCAAAATAATAAATATAGACATTGCAACAGATCTTGCCTGTTTGCCATATTATATACCGACAGCTCGAAGACAAAGATAAGCTAGCCATGTTGTATTGATTATAAAATAATGCTAAATTAAGTTCTGTATCGTCAATTGGATAATTTTTTGTAGGATATTAAGGTTTGGACAAGAAGATGAATCTGAAGAAACTAAGTAAAAATGCTTTTATGAATTTTATTAACGAGCTTTTGCTTACTGGAAGAGTGGAAGCAGTACAAGCTAAAGGCGACAAGTTTGATTTTGGGCCGCTTGAATCAGCGAAAGATTTAAGACTCGATTATGATGTTACACTCCTGCCCCCTAAAAAGTATTTTCAGCCCCCAGTCGAGACCCTATTGACTTACGAAGTGGGAAAGACATATAAATCTCATTATGATAACGAAAAGTTTATTCTTATAGGTGTGCACCCTTACGATATGATAGCAATAAATCAGATGGACAGGCTTTTTAGCCAGGATAATTACGATAGTCATTATATGACCAGGCGTAACAACGCGACCATAATTGCCTGTGACGTAGAAACGCCGTCAGAAAACGTGTTTGCATCCTCAATGGGAACGGCTACAGTGAAAGAAGGTTATGATATTCTTTTGACCAATATTGGAGATGGTTATGTAGCTGAAGCTGTTACCGATAAAGGCCAGGCCTTGTTGTTAAAAGCAAATAAATCTGTTGAAATCAGCGAAGAAGATTTGGGCAAGCGCCAACAGGTCTGGAATAAGAATCAAGAGATATTAAATAATCATCCGTTAAAATGTAAGGCCTTAGATTTACCAAAGCTTCTGGAAAAAGCTTATGACCATCCTGTGTGGGAAGAAAAGGCAAAAACCTGCTTTAGCTGCGGTTCCTGTAATCAAGTATGTCCGACCTGTTATTGTTTTAATGTTCAGGATGATGTTAACTGGAATATGAAAACAGGAAAGCGTCAAAGAGTATGGGACGGCTGTTTGTTGACAGGTTTTACCAAAGTTGCCGGCGGTCACGAATTCAGGGCAAATCGAGCCGACCGTTTTCGCCACCGACTTTACCGGAAAGCTAAATACGTGCCCGCAAAAATTGGCGGTGAAATCGCGTGTGTTGGCTGCGGAAGATGTATAGATGCCTGTCTGCCGGATATTGCTAACCCCGTTAATATCTACAACAGATTGATTGAAGATATCGGTATTGACTAACAGTAAATTATATTTGCAAGTAATCTTAGGGAGTTTTATTAATGTTTGAATCTTGCGATACGAAAAAAGACATCTATCTGCCAAGTCTGGCTACGATAAACAAAACCAGAATAATGAATTTCAGTGAATTATATATGCATCTTTCAATGGATGATGAGCCTTTGGAATACATGCCGGGCCAGTTTGTGGAAGTTTCTGTTGCTGGTCTTGGCGAGGCTCCGATTTCTATTTCTTCTTCGCCGACACAAGAGGGTGGTTTTGAACTGGTTGTGCGCAAGACAGGAAACGTAACAAACAAAATTCACAAGCTCAAAGCTGGTGACAAAATCGGAATTCGCGGACCTTATGGCAATGGTTGTTATCCTGTCGAAGAATCAAAAGGTAAAAACCTTATTTTTATCTGTGGTGGAATTGGCCTGGTTCCACAGCGATCGTTTATTAATTATGTACTGGATAACCGTAATGATTATGGTGATCTCACCGTACTTCTTGGAACAAAATGCAGCAATCAGAGATTTTTTCATTCCGAGTTATTTGCATGGATAAAAAGAGATGATATTAACCTGTACGAAACTGTAGACGAAGCAGAAGATTGCTGGCGAGGCAATGTTGGTGTTGTAACAACTTTAATTCCGAAGATAGAGTCTGATCTTTCCAACGCCTGCGTGTTTATCTGTGGACCGCCGGTTATGTACAGGTTTGTATTGATGGCTCTTGCAGATAGTAAAGTGTCGCGCAAAAGAATTTTTGTTAATCTTGAAAGAAGAATGAAGTGCGGTGTGGGCAAGTGCGGACACTGTCAGATAAACGACAAATATGTCTGTGTCGATGGTCCCGTATTCCGTTATTCTGATTTAGAGTCTGTGCCGGAGGCGATATAACAATGAGTAAGCCAAGAATAGGAATTTTTGATTTTGCATGTTGTGAAGGGTGCCAGCTGCAGATTGTCAATCTTGAGGAAGAAATTCTCGATTTGACAGGTGTGGTTGATGTTGTCGAATGGCGTGAGGCAATGAGTGAGCAGAGCCACGAATACGATATTGCGATAGTGGAAGGCTCTATAACAAGACCCGAAGACGAAGAGCGATTATGGATTATAAGAAGCAGAGCCAAAATTCTTATTGCCCTTGGTGCCTGTGCTACAACCGGTGGTTTAAATAAACTGAAAAACAATTTTGATTTCCAGGATGTAAGAGAGTATGTCTATGGAAAGTATGCTGATATGCCGCATCTGTTTACTGATACAGTCAAAGCGTTGGACGAAGTTGTAAAGGTTGATTACAAAATTCACGGCTGTCCGGTGGACCGTAAGGAACTAACATATGTGATTCGCTGTCTGTTGATGGGTAAAAAGCCTGAAATTCCTGAATATCCGGTATGTGTTGAATGTAAAGCAAAAGGCAATCAGTGTTTGTGGGAAACAGGCCAAGTATGTCTTGGGCCAATCACACGGGCCGGCTGTGGTGCTAGGTGTCCATCATTCGGTTTTAGGTGCTTTGGATGTCGAGGATATGTCGATGAACCCAACATAGATGCTGCTAGGGATGTGATTGAAAAATATGGTTTAAACATTGAAGACCTTAAAAGCAAAATGGTTCTTTTTGGAAGTAAGCAGGTACATGCAAATGAGTAAAAACATAAGTATTAACGTAAAACATATGACCCGTGTCGAAGGACATGGCAATATAATTGTCAATGCCACTGATGGTAAGATCGAACAGGTAAAATGGCAGGTGCCGGAAGCGCCGAGATTCTTCGAAGCAATGGTTCGTGGTCGCAGTTATGAAGACATTCAGGTTATAGTCAGCAGAATATGTGGGATATGCTCAATAAGTCATTCTCTGACAGCAACCAAGGCAGTAGAGGCGGCCTTAGGTATCGAGGTTTCTAAGCAGACTGATACCATTCGGATAATGATGCACTATGCAGAACAGTTGCAGAGTCACATTCTGCATATTGGTTACCTCGCTGTCCCTGATTTTTTTGGCGTTCCATCTGTGGTACCTCTGGTTGCCAAAGCAGGCGACGTTGTCAAAGCTATTATTAGAGTTCACAGAGTATCCAATGAATGGTCGGATCTTATCGGAGGCAGAACGACACATCCAGTAACAATAAAGCCGGGCGGATTCACAGTTATTCCAACAGAGAAACAGTTTCGCCAACTGCAAAACACACTCAAAAAGACAATTGTAGACCTTAAAGCGATAGCCGAGGCGGTTTTAGGCGTTGCAGCCAACATACCGGATTTTGAGCGTGACACTGAATACATATCACTCAAGCAGACAAAACCGACAAATTATACTTTTTATCATGGTGATATAACCAGTAATGACTGTAACGGCCAAGTCGTGCCTGTTGAAGATTGGCATAAGGTTGCCAATGAATATGTTGTTGAGCAGTCAACGGCTAAATGGGCAAAATGGCACCGTGATTCTTATGCTGTTGGAGCACTGGCAAGACTTAACAATAATGCCGAGTTGCTCTCACCAACTGCTAAAACTATTGCCGGAATGTTCTCGCTGGAAAAGGGCTGTTGTAATCCCTATATGAATACAATTGCTCAACTTTTGGAGTGCGTTCACGTTGTTGAAACCAGTATTGCTATGATCGATAATTTGCTTACGAAAGGGTTAGCTAAGGAAAATATAGAGGTTCAACCCAAAGCTGGCAAGGGGACAGGCTGCACTGAGGCACCAAGAGGCATACTTTTCCACGATTATGAATTTGACAATAATGGCACTTGTGTTGCAGCTGATATGTGTATCCCAACAAATCAAAATCATGCTAATATTCAAAAAGATTTTGAAAAAATGGTGCCGGAAATAATTAACGAGGGAGAAGATGCCGTTCGTCATAAGCTGGAGATGCTTGTCCGAGCTTATGATCCCTGTATATCCTGCTCAGCACACATGTTAGATGTACAGTTTATAAAATGATTGATGGTCGGTTCAAAAAAGACATAATCGTCCTTGGTCTGGGAAACTCACTGATGTCAGACGAGGGGATCGGACCAGCTATCGTCGAGCGGTTTTATAAACATGCAGAAGATTATCCTTTGATTGATTTCATTGATGCTGGTACAGGTGGAATGTCTATTTTACATCTGGTCGCGAATCGTCGCAAAGCCATATTTATTGACTGTGCATATATGAGGGCTAAGGCAGGTACAATAAGAAAATTTGGGCCAACTGAAGTGAGAAGTGTGAAAAAACTTGCACATCAATCCTTGCACGAAATAGATATCCTTAATGTTATCAGCTTGTTAAAAAAACTTGATCAGCAACCAAAAGACATTGTTATTTT
>JAFGRL010000182.1 GCA_016935195.1 Sedimentisphaerales bacterium | reverse complement strand
TACATTCAGGGATACTTCTGATTTGCTTGGGTGGTATGAAATTGTTTATGAAGACGGCTTTGTCGAAACAATCGACCTTCGTTACGGCTACAACATTTATAACTGGGATATGGTAGATAAGGATGGCAAAGTTCAGTTCTTCGTAATGAACGGTCAATCGCCGAACTGCTATGCTGCTGATGCAGTCGATTGCTCGAAAAGCGGTGACAATACAGCGACATTTTTTGCTTACGAATGGGTCAATCCTAGATTCGGCAAAAAGATAAAAGAGGTCAATTTGAAAGGGACGACAAAATTTGTCGGCTCAAGGGGCAAACTTATCCCGAGTAATGCGATTATTCTTTTGGCTGTTAGCGCTGTTGACAAAAGGCCTTATCCCGGCAAAGGTGCACAGTCAGCTACAAAATAGTTTTGCTTTAAGTAAATTTTTAGGATGGATTGTTATGGCAGGAATAAACAGATTTTCAAGAAGGTCTTTTTTGAAGAGTTCAGCTTTAGCAGCGGCGGCGTGGCCATTTAAAAAGTCCCTCGGTTCAACCGCTAAAAAGCAGCCGAATATTGTCTGGCTCATAGCTGATGATATGGGCTGGAAGGATTGCGGTTGTTACGGACACCCGACTATTAAAACGCCTAATATCGACAGGTTAGCGGCTGAGGGCATAAGATTTACTAACGCTTTCGTCACCTCGCCGCAGTGCAGCCCGATGCGAGCAACACTCTGGACCGGTAAATACGCTCATTCTATGAGAGTCGAGGACCTGCATACCCCACTGCCTGCCGAAGAGGCAATCCTGCCGGAAATTTTAAATAAAAACGGCTATTACTGCGGCAATTTAGGCAAACTCCATCTGGGCAAAGCTGCTGCTGCCAAATTCGATATGGCTGACATAGACCGCCATAAATGGAAAAAATTCCTCGATGAGCGGCCGAAAGATAAATCTTTCTTTTTAACCGTCGGATTCACCGACCCTCACAGGCCATATAAAAAAGGTGCCATCGAATCACCGCACACAAAAGATGATGTTGTTGTCCCTGCATATCTCCCTGACACCGGTGAAACCCGTATGGAGCTTGCGCTCTACTACGATGAAATTTCAAGAATGGACGGAGAGATAGGCCAAATCTTGGATTATCTTCGACAGCACAAGCTCGAGGAAAACACGATAGTCCTTTTTCTCAGCGACAACGGCAGCCCTTTCCCCCGTGCCAAAATCACTCTTTATGACAGCGGAATCGGCACCCCTCTTATTATGAAATGGAAGGGGCATTGGCAGCCTTCATTAAGATGCGGCTTGGTCAGTACAGTTGATATTGCTGCGACTTTTCTCGATATACTCGGTTTACAGGCTACCACAGGAATGCACGGCAGGAGTATATTCAGGCAGATAATCGACCCTCAGAAACCCGGCCGAAAATATGTCTTCGCCGAGCGGAACTGGCACACTACGGACGACCATATCCGGGCTCTTCGCACTAAAAAGTATAAATACATTAGAAATGCTTATCCCTCCGAGCCTCTCGGACAAGATTCGGGAATGACCAACTCGGCAACCTTCAGGAAAATGAGGCAATTACGAGACGCCGGCAAACTGACGAAGGAACAGTTGCAAATCTTCCGCTGCCCTCGTCCGGCCGAGGAATTGTACGACCTTGACACCGACCCCTGCGAATTCCGTAATCTCGTAAAAGAGCTGGCCTATAAAAAAGTCCTTGCCGAATTGAGATGCAGGCTCGATAAATGGGTAGCTGAAACTAATGATGTGCCCGCCTCGAAGCGAAAACCGGACCTTATTAACCGGGAAACCGGCGAAAAGCTAAGTAACAAAAAATCCTCAAAATGAGGGCTTAAATTTTATCTCTCAGCCAGAATGGATAAAATACCATACAAACGTTTGATTTTTTATATCTCCGCCGGCTTGGTTTTAGCTACTGTTATCGCCTATAAGCCGCTGCGCCACAATGGATTCGTCAACTTTGATGACGATACGTACATCACTGCTAATCCGCGTGTCAGAGGTGGAATAAGTTTCAGCTCTGTAATCTGGGCTTTCACCACCGGATATCATACGTATATGATGCAAATAGAGCAAAGCTGACTGAATAAAAAAGGTTTTGTCCGACTGTGTAAGGGTATCAAGTTCCAAGATAACGTTTTTATCAAGGATATGGTCAATGCTTTTGTTATTATTTGAATTTACCAGTTTATCCATATCACCAAAACAAAGTGTTGCCAAAGCCCTTAATGTCGAAGATATTCTCACCCCGAATAGTTCTTCCTGAATTTTCATATGGCTGCTGTCGATTTCTTTGATATGCCGTTTATGAAGATTGCACCTCTCATAGAACAAATTTGCCAAATGCTTTAAACCGAGATATTCAGATTCTTTTTGGTTGCCAAATACCTGGTCAGCAATACTATAATTGGTAGTTTTTTCTATGGGCGAAAGTTTTTTTTGCAGTAACTCGGCATCTAATTTAATTTTTTCAAAATAACCTTTTGCCGGCCATTGCAACAATGGTGGATATTCAGGTTCTATTTGTTTTGCAGAGTACTGACTCTGTTCAAGGTATAATTTTCTTAGCTCGTAAGTTTTGTTCGGCATTGTCATTTTCTAAATATTTGTAACTGTTTAGTGGTAAATAAAGAAATCTAGGGTTTATATACTTTTCGGTTTTTAAAAAGTGTCAGAAAATATTCACTTGAAACGCTTTTGCCACATTGAGTTAAAGAGCTCGGTATCAAATATCATCTGTATCCTGTTCGTATGGGTACGATGTACTTTTGTTGGGTACTAATCTGAAAGATACGTGGCAAACTGGCCTACTTGCCCTTCCTTTAAAAGCAACATGTTAAAAATGATGAAATATTCAAAAGAGAATTATTTTGTAAACGCCAGTATGCGGATTTTTTATGTCATTTTATGCCATTAATTAACGTAAGGTTTAATTTGTACAAAACTACCTTAAAAAAAGATGACAATTTACATAGATTTATGTAGATTACAAGGTTTTAATGGTGTAAAATATGTTTTGTAAGAGTTTAAATGGAAAATGTCAATTGATATAATGGTGATCGAAGACAAATAATTTGGTAACAAAACAATTATGATAGGTTCTTTTAGATAAGTTCAAGTGTGATATACTCGAAGCAAATAAACAGAGAGAATACAGGAAAGTAAATTATGGGTAATGAATACAATCGCAGAGACTTTTTGAAGCTCGGGACAAAAGTTGGAGCAGGGCTTACATTAGGAACAATACCTTTGACGAGTTGTACAAGACAAGTAACGTATGAACCTATAGCAGCAAAGGCAAAACCAATTATGCCATTGCGCGTTGGCTTTGTCGGAGTAGGTGGCAGGGGGACACATTTGCTTAAGTTGTTTCTTGAGTTTGAAGGCATTGAAGTAAAGGCTGTCTGTGACATAGTAAAGGAAAAAGTAGGCAGGGCACAGCGCTTGACTGAAAAAGCATCTCAACCAAAACCGGCTGGCTATTTTCGGGGTGAAACTGATTTCAAGCGATTGTGCTGGAATGAGCAGCTGGATCTTGTTATTACAGCAACACCCTGGCGATGGCATGTACCTGTTTGTGTTGCGGCCATGGAGACAGGCAAACACGCTGCAGCGGAAGTGCCGGTAGCCGTCACAATGGACGAATGCTGGCAGCTTGTCGAAACTGCCGAAAAAATGGGTAGATACTGCATCATGCTCGAAAACTGCTGCTACGGATACAGTGAAATGATGGTGCTTAATATGGTTCGTAAAGGTGTTTTGGGTGAATTGCTGCACTGCGAAGCTGGGTACATGCACGATCTGCGTAATATTAAGCTAAGTTATAAAGGCGAAGGATTATGGCGTACAGCTCATTCAGTCACACGAAACGGCAATTTATATCCCACTCATGGCCTCGGACCAATCGCACAATGCATGAATATTAACAGAGGCGACAGATTCAAATATCTTGTTTCGATGAGCAGTAACTCAAGAGGTTTGAGTCTTTATGCTACGGAAAAATTTGGCCCTGACCACTCTTTGGCAAAACAAAAGTACGCACTTGGCGACGTCAATTCCAGCCTGATTAAGACAGTAAATGGGCTAACGATTGTCCTCCAGCATAACTGCGATTCTCCACGACCTTACAGTCGATTAAAGGTTGTGCAGGGAACGAAAGGCATTTTTGAGGAGGGCCGTCCGTCCCGAATGGGAGCTTCTGACAATGATAGTATTTATATCGAGGGCAAAAGCCCCCAGCATCAATGGGAATTACTGATGGCATATGCCGATGAATATGAGCACCCTTTATGGAAAGCTTTGGGCAAAGAAGCCCGGGGCAAAGGTCACGGAGGCATGGATTATTTAATGGTCTACCGACTGGTTAAAGCTCTACAAGATGGAACTGAACCTGATATGGATGTTTATGATGCAGCGTCCTGGAGTGTGGTTTCTGAATTAAGCGAGCGTTCCACAGCTGATAAAAGCAGGCCAGTAGATTTTCCTGATTTTACTCGTGGCAGATGGAAAACAACAAAACCCCTTGATATTATCGGGGCATAAAGCAACTTATGAGGAATATCATATGGTGTATATTGTATTACGTGATGCAGTCATAAAGACTTGTCACGCAGCCAAAGAGGTACTTAAAAATAACAAAATGAAATGTAAGCGAATATTAATACGAGTCCACCAAAAATGGAGTAGGCAATCTCTGCTTTACAAGAGATTGATATTGCTTCGACGGTTTGCTTCTCAAAATAACAGATTGTTTCTCATCCTGATTGCTTTTTATTTTATCGTAATCACGAGCTGCGAAAATGCAACTCAAAGCACTCAGGTGGCAGCCATTACTAATAAGGAACAGACAATCAATTTGGACAATTCTGTTAATGTAAATCTGATGTTTTATTTTGAGTTGAACAAAAAGGTTTATGAGGATAGCGACTGGGGTGAGCCACCACAGTTTGCAATTTGGCTTGAAGAGCCAAACAGTGGCATAATTCACACAGTTTGCGTGAGTTACCGTACAGCCAGTGGCGACTGGATGGGCAAGGTTGAGTGCCCCCTGTCACTTCCTTACTGGGTTAGTCGATATAATAAGCAAACAGGTAATAAGGGAGCACCAACATTTCGCCGGAAATTAGCTGATGCAATTACAGCTGCTACGCCGACGCAGAGTTTTTCAGTAAATACCAAAGTACCGTGTGGAAGCTGCTGGAAGTATTTTATAGAAGTCAATGCCTACATTCAGGGATACTTCTGATTTGCTTGGGTGGTATGAAATTGTTTATGAAGACGGCTTTGTCGAAACAATCGACCTTCGTTACGG
>JAFGRL010000021.1 GCA_016935195.1 Sedimentisphaerales bacterium | reverse complement strand
GGCAATCTTTGATCGCAATTTTCTTAAGGCCTCAAATAGGCCCTTGTCAACACCTTCCCAGGAATCCGTAACGACCTTAGATGCTTTAACGGGTCTTTCTACTGGTTTCAGCAGGCGAGGTGTTTCTTCGCCTTTTAAGACACTCCATCCTTTCTCGGTTATGTTCAGCACATTGTATTCGCCGGTTTTTTCGATATAGTCCTGTCCTGTCAGTTGCTCGATCCAGTCATGTACGATGTGTTTCGAGTAGTCGCTAAGCAAACCATAGGTACTTAGCTTGTCATGGCCGTTTTCTATTATTCGCTTATCTTCTGAGCCAGCCAGTACCAGGGCGGTATAACCACCGCCGAACCGTTGGTCAAGACGAGCTATGCACGATAGGATTTTCTGAGCGATTATTAGTGCATCATCTATGTAGTCAAGTTCGCCAAGACACATATCACAGGCAGTGCAGTTATCCTTGTTGAGGTTCTGGCCGAAATACCGAAGGATAGCTTTGTGCCTGCATACTCCGCCAGTACAGTAACTGTATATTCGGCTGAGTTTGACCATGGCAATCTTCTGGGCTTCTGCCGGCATATCCCTCATTAAGCTTTTCCAGATGCCATAGTCACCGCCTGAATAAAACAGGCAGCATTCAGCCTCAAGACCGTCACGGCCTGCCCGGCCGCTTTCCTGTTGATAGTGCTCAAGAGATTTAGGCATACCGGTGTGAATCACGTAACGGACATTCGACTTATCTATGCCCATACCAAAAGCGATTGTAGCTACAATGGTGTCAACCTTTTCATTGATGAATTGTTCCTGGTTATTCTTACGGTCAACATCGGTCATGCCGGCATGGTATGGAGCAACACTGTAACCTTTAGCAGCCAGTTGTTCGCACATGGAATCGACGTCTTTACGTCGGATGCAGTAGATAATACCGGATTCGCCTTTGTGGCGGTCAAGTACCTCGCAGACCTGTTTTGTTATCGTTTTTCTTGGCCGAACTTTATAAACCAGATTTGGCCTGTCGAATGAGCCGACTAAGATTTGGGGTTCTTTGAGCCGCAGTTGTTGGGCAATATCATTACGAACCTGCTCGGTAGCGGTAGCTGTGTAAGCGGCAATTGTAACATCAGGGAAAATCTGCTTCAATGACCCCATCTGGCGATATTCAGGCCTAAAATCATGTCCCCACATACTAACGCAGTGGGCTTCGTCAATAGCGATAAAAGACAGCTCCTTTTTTTTAAGGAAATCAACAAAACCATCAGACAATAGCCGCTCAGGAGACAAATACAGCAATTTCAACGACTGCTCATTGATTCGGGTAATAACACTATCCCGCTCACTTGCAGACATGGAACTGTCAATCCGCATTGCAGAAACACCGCACTCGGTCAATGCATCAACCTGATCCTTCATCAAAGAAATCAACGGCGAGACCACAACAGCAAGTCCCGGCATAGTCACCGCCGGCGCCTGAAAACACAGAGATTTCCCGCCGCCGGTCGGCAATACCACTATCGAATCGGTGCCACGACTGATGCACTCCATAGCCTGCTTCTGCAAAGGCAGAAAACTATCGTAGCCCCAATATTTCATCAGTGCTTTTTGAATATTTTCCATCATAGACAATATACTCTCGAAGTTACTTTTAACAGTTTCTGTTTTCGGTTCTGATTTTCTCTATAATTTCCATTAAAGGTGTCAGCTTTAATACTGTTTTATAAACCAGCACATTTTCCCCTATAGTTGCCCCTTCTCGCAGGGATTTTTCAGGCACTGCAATTAGAATCCTGTGATGTCGAAATTTCTGTACGGTTTCTCGCCGGTGTGCCAGATATTCCGGCGTCCAGAAACCAACGATTTCCAAAAGTACTTCGGTGCCGTCAACATGGCGAAAAGTAAAATCAGGAACAAAAGTTTTCTGATGGTCATGTAGAATCTGGCCTTCACGAATCAACTGCCAGCCGTCACGTTCAGAGCCGAATTTCTTGGCAAAGGATTTTTCAAGCGTTGAATCAAATTCGTCCGGTGAAGGCAAATGACTGCTGAAGCCGTCTTTGTCGGAAATAACAAGTTTTGCAGACCAGTTCCAAGGAGTTTTAACCGATGCTGTCATTTCCCAGCCTTTACAGGCCAATAACGCCGGTAGGAACCTTGCAAAATTTACACCATATCGCCGAGTCTCATGCAACACCGAGGCCGGCCCCGAAAAAGTAATCCGGTATTTCGAGGAACCTGAACGTACTATATCGTGCAAGAGGCGGGCCAACTTGGCGTAACGAAGGATGGTTTTGAAATCATCCATTGCTGATACTATCATATTCTCAGCACGATAAAGACAAGCCTGAAGCTGAGCGACATTATATCGTGACAGTAAAGCTGAAGCATTGGGATATCCCTTAAATTGTTCCAGCCGCTGGTAAGCTATCACATCTGAGTAGAAACTTTGTTCGATTTGGTCCCATGGCAGATCGAACTTGTTTGAAAGCTCCTGCTTTATCCTTTTTTCATCATGTTCAAAAAGCCTATCTGCTTGTCTAACAAGCGGATGAAAACGCCCAGCTTCGGTGAAAACCTGCAACCGTAATTTTGAGGCCTTGCCTTCAGGGTCAGTTAGAAAAGTGCTTTGGTCATCCAGCAGTTTACAAAAAGCCTGAATGCGACGAACGGGACAATCCGGCTCATCTACGAAAATGGATTCAACTTGCCGGTGCAATTGGCGCCGCTGTTGGCCGGCACCATTGCTATAGACTCTGAGCATCTTCTCGGCATATTCAGTATAATGCCGATGTGTACTTTGTTTCAGGCGGTCGGGAATGGCCCGTCCGGCCTTAAACTCTACGATGGATTGTTCGCTCGTAAGCATCGCTTTTTCGTCTCTTCCGGCTGCGGTGGACTTCCTTGGTATTCTCACAGACCACTTCGTACAAAGTGGCCCTGGTATTTCCGGTTCTTCTCAAAACTCTGCCGAGCCTTTGTTTGGCCTGGCGTGTCGAGCCTTGTCCGCCAATTACAACAGCCACTTTTGCTTCAGGCACATCAACTCCTTCATCCAGAACACGATTGGCAACAAGAACCTCAAACTTTCCCTTCGCAAAACTATCCAACACGGCAAGGCGTTCACGTTTGCGGGTATGCGACAGAATCGTTGGCACAAGGAAACGTCTGGATACTTCTATTGCCATTATATTTGAACCTGCAAATACAAGGATTTGCTGACCTTTATGTAGCCTGAAAATATCTTCCAGTACACGCAGTTTTTCAGCGGCACGGTTTTCGATAGACTGCTTTAGGTAATAAGCTTTCTGTGCATTACGGGCCTGTGGGTCTTTGCCTGATTCTTTACATAAATCCTGCCAGCTATAACCAGACTGTTCCTTACGGCGTGAGCTTATAAAATGCCGAATCACCCGGCTGCACTGGTCATAGGTTGCCTGTTCGCTGTCATTCAATGCCACCGGAATACGAACCACGTCAAAGTTAGCTAATGTTGAGCCTTCGGCCTGCTTAAATGGCATATCATAAACCACCGGCCCAATAAGCCAATCCAAATCCGTATGCAGGTTGTCCGACCGTTGCGGCGTAGCTGTCAATCCAAGCCTCATTTTTGCGGTGCTCAGAATAGCAGCTTCACGGCGGCATTTGCCGGGCAGATGGTGTTCCTCATCAAAGATCAACAGCCCGAAACCAGCCCCCATTTTCGCCATGTGAATATACGCACTGTCATACGTTGTTACTGTGACAGGCCTTATATTAGACAAGCCATCACCGACAATACCGGCATCGTAATCAAAGGCCCGCAAAATCCGCCGATGCCACTGGTACATCAAATCCCGAACCGGTGCGACTACCAGCGTCGCTGTTTTCGTCCGGGCCATTGCCGCAAGCGATACCTCGGTCTTACCTGTCCCGGTCGGCATAATTATCTGACCGCAACAGCCAGCCTGTCTCCATGCCGCAAGTGCTTCTGTCTGCTCCAGCCTTAGTTTCGGCAGTTCTACCTTGGGCCAGGAAACAACAACAGGTTTCATCACCTCATCAGAAAAGTCCGCCCCAAATCGTTCAACTAATGTTCTGCAAATTGCAGCATAATAAATTGCATCGCACCGCCAGGCCCCGACACGAGTGTCCCATCTCCAAACACATGAACCGCAAGCATCAGGTAACTCTTTGCGAGTCAGGCCTGTAAGCAAAAGTGTCCCCCGAGCAAATGACAGGGATACCTGGTTTTGTGAATCTATTTTGCTCATTGGGCTGTATCATAACAGCAAACAGCCCTTTTTGCTATATTAAGTACGAAAGCTAAGCGCAACTACAGTATACCTTAGTGTCCAAGACTTTAGATAGGTAATTTCTCACTATCATTGTTGTTTACCTCTGTGAGTGAGATAAATTCAAATGCCTTTTGAGCACAAACAATCAAGTTCGGCAAATCCTGCTGGTAGAGATATTCTGTCGTTTTCCATTCATCAGTTTGTTTATCGTGGTAACGCTTTTGAAGCTTGAGGGTGTACTGAGTAAAAGTACGGCCTTCATGTTCTGTCTCATTTTGCCACAACGATATGCTCATCTTCCCCACTCTAAACGTTTTGAATGGTGCTCTTTGTTCCTGTGCCATGATATTTTTCCTTTTGTAATTTTTGCGATTACAACTTTCTTTTTTCATGCTTTAGGAAGAGTTATGTTATTTTGGTTCTGGTATTTACCCTTACGGTCAGCATAGGAAATTTTGCAAGGTGTATCGCTCTCAAAAAACAGTACCTGGGCCAGACCCTCGCCAGCATAAACTTTTGCCGGCAGCGGTGTTGTATTTGAGATTTCCAGTACAGCCCTTCCTTCCCAGCCTGGCTCAAACGGTGTGACATTTACGATAATCCCACAGCGGGCATAAGTAGACCTCCCGATGCAAATCGTCATTACATTCTCAGGAATGCGGAACCATTCAATGCTTAAAGCCAGGGCAAAACTATTTGGCGGTATTATGCAAATATTACCATTAACCTCTATGAGTCCTTTAGGGTCAAAATCTTTTGGGTCGATAACCGAGCCATAAACATTCGTAAAGATGCGAAACTGGTTGGATACCCGTATATCGTAACCAAAGGACGAGGTTCCAAACGAGATGACAGGTCGGCCATCTATGCTGCGAACCTGGTTTTCTACAAATGGCTCGATCATACGGTGTTCTTTGGCCATCTTTGCAATCCATGTATCCGGACATATACTCATAACAAATCACCCCTTATATTTTTCGCCTTTTTCTAAGCCAGGGAACAAGCGCATGTTCAGGGTAGAACTTCTGAAAATGGTGTTTTGATCCGGGCGGCACGAGCTCTTTTATCAACTCAACATCCCATGAAGACATCATTGAGGGTATATAAGTTGTGCGAAACTCATGGCAAATACCGCTGGAGGCGATAAGGTTGATGCTATCCTCGATTAATTTGATGTCTGAGTAACTGGCACGGCTAAACTCATGATATCTGATCAATGACGCTTTTATGTCCATAGCGATGTAATCAACGAGCTTATTTTCAATGAGGTTCCTCAGAACTTTCGGCCTACTACCGTTGGTGTCAAGTTTGAGCAAAAACCCCATAGTCTTGACTTTTTTGAGAAAACGCAATAAATCCGGCTGGGTAGTTGGTTCTCCACCGCTGACTACCACGCCACCCAGCTGGCTTCGGCGTCGCTCAAGAAATTCAAAGACTTCTTTTTCAGGGTTTAGTAAATTGTGAGAAACGTCTCGTGGAATCAAAAAACCATTATGACAAAAGATGCATTGGAAATTACATCCCTGGACAAAAACCACAGATGCTATATGGCCAGGATAATCGCTTAAACTAACACTGTTTAATCCGCCAATTTCCATAATCATCATCCTACCTTGTATTTGCTTCGCAAATTAAACTCTGCTTGTTTGCCTTCATTCCACTGTTTGACTGGTCTTAAGTATCCAACTACACGGGAATAAACTTCTGTATCAGCGCCACAGCTTGGACATTTATCATGCTCGCCTGTGATGTAACCATGCTCAGGGCACTCAGAAAATATTGGTGTCATAGTGACGTACGGGAGATGGTAGTTTTCACAGACCTTACGAATAAATGCTTTAACTGCCTGAGGATCAGCAACTGCTTCACCAAGGAACACATGTAATACGGTTCCACCCGTATATCGCGACTGCAAGCCATCCTGGAGCTCGAGAACCTGGAAAATATCATCGGTATAATTGACAGGCAAGTGTGTGGAGTTGGTGTAGAAAGGTTTGCTGCCTTTGGAAAAAGCGGCCTCATTTGCACAGATGATATCAGGATAGCGCTGCTTGTCTAATTTAGCCAGCCTGTATGTTGTGCCCTCTGCTGGTGTTGCTTCCAGGTTATAAAGATTTCCTGTTTCCTGCTGGAACCGCAGCAATCGTTGACGTATATAATCTAAGACTTTCGTAGCGAAAGCAATCCCTTCCGGTGTGCCTATATCACGGCTGAGCAAATTCAGGCAGGCCTCGTTCTTTCCTATTAAGCCTATTGTAGAGAAATGATTGTGCCAGTAATGCCCATGTCGCTGCTTAATATTACGCAAATAAAATTTCGTGTATGGGTAAAGATTCTTGTCGGTGAATCCCTCCAACGCTTTGCGTTTCGTTTCAAGACTTGTTTTTGCTATTTCCATCAATGGGTTTAATCGCTCAAGAAAATCATCCTCATTTACAGCGAGATATCCAAGGCGAGCCATATTAATAGTTACTACCCCGATTGAACCAGTCAGCGGATTGGCACCGAAAAGGCCGCCACCTCGTTTTTCAAGGGTTCGCAGGTCAAGGCGAAGTCGGCAGCACATTGAGCGTGCATCATCCGGGGACATGTCGGAATTGACGAAATTTGCAAAATAAGGAGAACCATACTTTGCGGTAACTTCCCATAAAGGTTTTAGCTCGGGGTTTTTCCAGTTAAAATCCGGTGTAATGTTATATGTGGGGATTGGAAACGTAAGGGGCCGACCTTTTGCGTCGCCGGCAGCCATAACTTCAAGAAAAGCTTTATTAAATAGGTTCATCTCGTGCTGGAATTGAGAATAAGTTTCTTTTTGCAGTTTACCGCCTATAATTACCGGTTCGTTAGCCAATGTACTCGGCGACTGCAAATCATGTGTAGTGTTAGTAAAGGGTGTTTGAAAACCAACTCTGGTAGGTACGTTGATATTGAAAATAAATTCCTGCAATGCCTGTTTGACTTCCTTGTAATCAAGGCCATCATGTCGGATAAATGGAGCGAGAAGCGTATCAAAATTGGAACACGCCTGAGCACCGGCAGCTTCCCCCTGCAGTGTGTAGAAGAAATTAGCTGCTTGTCCCAATATTACCCGGAAATGCTTTGCGGGGCCGCTTTCAACCTTACCAGAAAAACCTCGAAATCCATTCAAAAGCAAATCTCTTAAATCCCATCCCACACAATAAGGTGAAAGGGTGTGGAGGTCATGTATATGTATTGCCCCAGAATTGTGTGCCTGGCGAATCTGGGGAGTGTAAATTTTATTAAGCCAATAAATCTTGCTAACATTGCTGGAAACATAGTTGTTAAGCCCTTGTAGCGAGTAATCCATATTGCTGTTTTCGCGAACTTTCCAATCATTGTCATTCAAATATTTATCCATCAAGTCTACACTGGCATTCTGTACCATCTCTCTGTTTCTGGTATGCTGTTCCCGGTATAGAATGTATGCCTTAGCTGTTTTTTTGAACAACGAGCTCTGCAATACCTCCTCAACCAAATCCTGTATTTCTTCTACTGTAGGCACTTCTTTTGACAATGTCATCTGTGCCAAACTTAGTACACGACTGGTCATTTTTTGGGCGACTGTCTCATCAAACTCACCAGTGACACGACCAGCCTTTAGTATGGCCCATTCTATTTTTTGAGCATCAAATGGAACCAATCTTTCGTCACGCTTGCGAATTTGAGTGAATCGCACATCGTTGGATCCATCGGCAACTGGTTAAAAATTTTCCACTGGGGTTTCCATTGGCAACTTTCTTTTTTATCCTCTCATTGTGTTATGAAGTCTCATCTTCTGTTCGGTTATTACATGCCCCTGAAGAGAAAGCCGATTTTGTATGTGAATACACAGGACAGTTACTGTCACAATAAGCAGCAATAGCCGGGTCTTCGCATCCAAAACCGCAATAGGAGCGGGTGTAAGCATACTTGGTCTGAGCTTCTATTTCAGATTCGGTAATTATGCGTTTGCCATTTGTTGGATGATTCTTCAATGCCCAGGCCTTCAGTGTTACCAGGGCAAGGCCATAAGGTATACCAGTGCGTTTCAAATGAACTGCCAGACGAAAACAGCTGACACGTTGATTGGAACTTACACCTTCATCCAGCATTTTTCGTGCACATGGCGGTAATGTAAACGGCGGAGTAAAAGACCTCGCCCTACATACTAAATACTACATACTAAATATCAT
>JAFGRL010000181.1 GCA_016935195.1 Sedimentisphaerales bacterium | reverse complement strand
CCTTATGCGTGGACCTATACTGGCAAGCCCTTGGCTACGAATCGAAAGGTGGCATAGTCGTGGAACTTATGAAATGCGGTACTAGCCGCTTCAGCCCCTAATGAGCTTTGAATGACAAGTTCAGCAGTCAAGGTCTGGGGGACCTTGGCTAGTTGGCCAAGAAGGTAATTCCGCCAATCATGCGATTGCCTTTGCAACCAAAAAGTGACGGCTTAGATGATCTTGTCAGATACTGGAAATGCTTGAATTGCAAGACCGATTCCTATGCTAATCACGGAGATATCCAACCAGAAAACCAGGCATATCATGCTATGAGAAATCACTTGATACAAATTATATGCATTTCCCCATAGGTATTTCTCCGTAATTAACATTTCCTTAATACACGATTAATCCTACTAAAAATGGCAATCAGCGGTTCAATTTTATAATAGTTTTATATTGGTGGATTATTATTTTACAATACTAACTGTCGTAGCTGGCATTCTACCCTGATTGGTGTCCTACCCACGGATCATACGATTGTTTCAGTCTTGTTTTCGATTCGTAGCAAAGGAAGTCACAATAAAAAAAACAAACAGAATATGGATAACAGCAAGAATCTTCAGAGCTAAAATCAACCCCCAATGCAACGCAATGTCGAGAAAAATAACAGAGCAAACCACAATTGCATAAAATACAAGGATAGCAATCCAAAATGCTTTAGCCTTTTTCTCTCTCATATTCTAATCAACTCATTTTTTATGAATGACGTGGATTCCGGCATCAACTAACATGTAATTTTCACTGAAGTAATCCTGGTTGTCAAGACCAAATTTTTAGGGAACTAACGAGCTGCTATGTGTCTGTACAGATTACAGCTTATTATGGCTTTTGGCCAATAGGCGATCCATTGTTTGAAGGCCAATAATAACAGTCAATCAACCACTTGGTTTTAACCTGGACAATATTGCTATTTTTTGGCATATAATCTTCAAATGTTAACAACTTCAAAAACACATTTGAATAACAAACCCATAATACTGATGATCTGCATCACGTTGGTGTTATGGCTCACCAGCAAATGGTATTATCACGATTGGTTCGAAAACCCATACAAGTATCTAGCAAAGTCCGCCTCCCTTACCGCTACTGTCTTAATGGGTGTAGGAATCTTTCTCTCTACACGAGCACGATTTCTGGAAAATCTGTTTGGGGGCATGGATAAAGTCTATCAGATCCATAAACGTATCGGAAAGTGGGCGTTTTTTATTGTTTTATTTCATCCGCTATTTCTAGCGTTGGATCGACTACCAGATATTACAGATTTTTTGCGGGCGATGTGGTTTCAGGCACCGGCTCAGGATCACTATCTTTGGGGGCACAACGTTGGCGTAATTGCAATATTGCTTTTTGCTTTGCTTGTAGCCTTAACTCTTTTGATTAAGTTGCCGTATCATCTGTGGAAAAGGACGCACGAATGGTTCGGACTTCTCTTGCCTGTCGTGATTATTCACATTTTGCTGGTAAATGCTGATGTGGCTAAATATCCTCTTTTGCGTATATGGCTTTATAGCTTGTTTGTATTAGCGGCTCTGAGCTTCGTTTATATACGTTTTTTATATCGCTTCTTAGGTCTGCATTTTCAATACGTAGTCTCCAACTTTCAAAAAGCCGGACAAATCATTCATGTGAGATTCACCCCCCTTGGTAAGAAGATGGATTTCAAGCCTAGCCAATTCGTTTATCTTGTTATTCGTAAGAAAGGGATTACCCCGGAACCGCATCCCTATTCGATTGCCTGTGGTTATAACCTTGGAGCTGAGTTCAAACTCGGAATAAAGCAAGTCGGAGATCATACGCGAACACTCGATTTACTTGAAGAGGGTGATCGTGTAACCGTCTATGGACCATACGGCCACTTCAGCGAGAAGTTTCTGTTAGCACAGCGAGACTGTGTATTCATCGGAGCAGGCATCGGCATCACACCCTTTATAGGTATGTGGCATGTGGCCCTCCATTCCGAAGACCGCTACGGAATACAGGAACTTCCGGAGAGGCTGACGCGTCTGCATCCCGAGATTATCAAGACTTGGCAAAGTCCTCTGGTTAGTCTCTTCTATGTGTGTCGCTCAAAAGAGGAAGCCAGTTTCGACAGTGACATCCGGCACGAGGTGTTTATGAGTCACTTCCATGGCTTCAGGGCGTTCGAGCAACGTGGACATCATTATGAATTGTACATCAGCTCTTTGCAGGGTAGAATCACGGCTCAGTATATAAATAGTCATGTCGCTTCAGGCCTTAAAAATAAGTACATTTTTCTCTGTGGGCCTTCAGCAATGGTAGATTCTCTCGTATGTCAGTTTCAGGCAATTGGAATTGGCAGTCGACAAATTATCGTCGAAGATTTCAATCTATTTTAAGACCTAACGAAAGCTTTCTACTTTTTAAATATCAATTTATTGTGTATTGGAAAGTCTTTTTTAAAATCAACGATTATCTGCTCATTTCCAGAAAATATATACAGGCCATGGTTATTGTACCTGCTGAGTCGAAGATGTCCCATGTAATCGTCACTGGCGATGTAAACCCTACTGGTGAGTTCCTCTGGTCTGAGGATATTGGCTTTCAGGTAGTACTTTTGCCTAAGAAATAGGTAACATCTCACTCAGGTGCCAATCTTGGTGGAAGCGGAGGCAAGTATCCGGTTTGGATGTATTGTCTTAATGCCTGTTCTATCGTT
>JAFGRL010000180.1 GCA_016935195.1 Sedimentisphaerales bacterium | reverse complement strand
GGCCTGCCGGCGAGAAACTGCCCATTTTGCTTTTGCACACAAACCTGACTGTAGCGTTTATGAGCATCCAATGCTATAATTTCCATATACGTGTCTCTTTTCGAAAAAAATTATTTTTTCGCGGATATTATATCCGCAAAGGGAGACACGCTTTCATAAAAGCATTGTGAGCCCTGTACCGTATGATGCAGGGCGCGGCAATCTCAAAACATAAATCGGTCAGTTTGAGTAAATAAGTGAATCTGCAATGGCTAAGAAAGGAAAGTATATCTATGATTGGCCCAGGCCGATGGTAACGGTCGATGCGGTGGTCTTTACATTTATACAAAACAGGGCAAAGATACTGCTAATCAATCGCAAAAATGAGCCATTCAAAGGCAAATGGGCCCTGCCGGGAGGATTTGTCGGTATAGATGAGGAATTAGCCGATGCCGCAGCCAGAGAGCTGGCGGAAGAGACGGCTTTATCCGATGTTTCATTGGAACAAATGCACACCTTCGGCAAATGCGACAGAGACCCACGCGGCAGACAAATAACCATAGCTTTTATTGGTATTGCAAAAGCTTCTCCAAAGCAGATAAAGGCCGGCGACGATGCAGCAAAAACCGGCTGGTTCGATATAGAAAAATTGCCGAAGGATATCGCTTTCGATCATAAAGAAATAATCCGGTTCGGAATAAGGAAATTGAAGAGCAGAAAAATATACAGGGACAGGTCTTCTTTTAAGTCATCATTGACTTTCTGATTTGCTTATTGAACATGCGAAGCTGTGTGTCAATCGCGCCAAGTGCCCAATCGATGTAATGTAATTTATGCACAGGCTGGTGATGTCCTTCGTTCATCAAACCCTTTTGGACAGTCTTAACGAACATTCCGATTGTCTGAGGGCTAATCTCCGTTGGCTCTACAGCCCAGGCCTTTAACTGATTGTACTCTCTTCGCAGCTTACTGCTGACCTTTAATTGTTCAGCACTAAGATAGTCACCCGGATTATAAGTTAATTGCAGGCCTTTCAGGCACAAAATAAGAGGCTCATAATTAGCTCTTTTATCCAGTCTGATAAATTTATATTGCTGCACGTAAGATACCGCCTGAGCGGGAAGCCTGTCGGCTATCTCATCATCACCCATATACCATCGGCGTCTGCTTGTTCTGGCAAAGACTAATTCTTCACCATAGCTGTGCTGCATTATTTCGTCATAGCCCATTCTTGAGACCCATAGTCTGCCGGTATTGCGTCTCTCGAGGCCGCCACCAAGAACCAGCAGGCATTTTACGAAGCCAAGAGGCAAAATGCGCTGTCTGCCGATTTGGTTTTTGCGAAGCTGAAAAGATAGATGCAGACTGTGCGGCTTGATGCCGTAGAAGGTTACGATTTCTCGCATCAACTGGTTAAGAAGCCACGGGTCTGCGGTCGCAGGCCTGGAAAGCTCTCCGGCAATGTTAAGCCTTCCGGGTGCGAGTTCCAGAAAACCAAGACGGCGAGCATAGTCGGTTGAGCCCGTGTGGTCATCTATATATCCACCTAATTTCCATGACAGTACATCCAGGCGAAAATCGTGGAAATATTTAAATCCGTTATAGAGTGCGTCGGCCTTTTTGTAGATACTCCTTTGAGGCTCAACGGCACTGTAGCCGACATTACTGAGCTCAAGCTCTGCGCCGAGCGGGATAAGTCCCGGCTGAAGATTTGAGCGGATTCTATCAAGCTTTGTACGGGCAAGGCGCGTACTAAAAATACTATCTGCTGCACGAATTGCATACTTAACGTAATCAATTAAATCGTACTTGGTGTAATGCATTTCATCAAGACATTGTTTAATAACCACATCAACCGCTGTATCGCTTGCGTTTATCATCTGCAAAGCTGCAAGAAGACTAATTGAGCGCTTAAAATATCTTTCTGATGTACGCATGTGTTCCAGTTCGAATCTGTACTCGGATTGTATCCTGTCATCCAACTGATTGAGCAGGACCTGTTTTACAACCAACGCTAAATAATTCTCAATATAGGGTAAGGCTTCAGGGTCGTCACACAGGTGTTTTATGCTGGGGCAGGGTCGGTCAAGCTCGTGCTCGAGGTAGTAATCGCTGACGGCATCGCTGTGGTAGTGACTGATAACCAAATCCCGCTCTGTGGTGGCCAGCAGCTCTCGTTCAGCCTGACGCTCAAGCTTGGCATCGACAGACCGCTCACCAGGCCGGGTTCGCTTGTTTATGAACTTTTCAATACGTTTGCGAAGCCACAGCTCGTGTATCAGATTTACATGGAATCTATCCCCGAAGTGCTTCTTCATCGACTCATGACTAACCAGGTAAGCATCAGCCTGGATAGGCCCCGAACCCGTGTTAACTGTAACGGTTTCTCTTATATAACGTTTGCCTTCATATCTATCAATCTCATCAATTGCCCAGCCGGGCAGCTGATGAACTACGAAACCGTCAATTCTCGAGGACCTCTCTGCCACCGCATAGAAATAAACGTTATCCGGACTGACCCTTCGGTGGGCCGACAGCAAGGCCGGTTCAGCAAAAAGTCTCCCCTTGCTTACCCTGGACTGCTTAAAAGTAAAGCTCAAACCGCTGACGGATTTGAATATTCCGGGATCCCGTAAGGAGCCGTAAACAAACAGATTAACTCTCTTCTCACTCATATATTAGATGATACAAATTTACAGCGTATAAAAAAATGAAAAAACTAACAGAATTGCCATTGCTGCTTCATCACGTACCAAATCGTGCGCTCCACTGCTGGAAATGTCAAACTTTTTAATTGATGCCCTTAGGCTAATTTGATTAAACTCAGCAAAAGAACCGCAATAGTATTAGGTGATATTAATGATACCTTCTCGCAGAAGCAGGTTAAATCTGGTCTTGTTATTGTTGTACTGGCTGGCAATCTTTGTATTGGCACATATCCAGATTCCGAAAATTATTTACAAGGTTCATGTTTCCGACAAAACACTTCATTTTATGGTTTATATGATATTGGTCTTTCTGCTATGGTCGGCACTTAACCCTTATTCCCGGGTTAATTGGCGCAAAAGCAGAGTTTGGTGGACTCTTTTTATTGTTGTCTGGTATGGTGTCATCGACGAATGGCTTCAAACACATGTAGGCCGAAGCTGTGATATGATGGATTTTGTTGCTGATTTGGTCGGGGCTGCTGCGTGCTTGCTGATTTTGACTTTCCTCGGCTTTTGGTCTGCTTCGCTGGCAGTGACGGGGGTGAGTATATTCCTCTTTGCCAACGTAGCGCAGGCCCATTTTGTTACGCTGCTTCCGACAATAAACGCGGCAATCGGGCTTTTTTCCTATGCACTTTTTACATACCTTTGGATTCAAAACCTTGATGGCTTGTTGGTGCAGAAAAGCCCAGGCATTAAATGGACAGTTTTATCTTTAACGGTACCGATGGCTTTGCTGGCTGTCGTAAAGTTCGGCTCAGTATTTTTAGGCAGAACGGTGAGCCTGCTGGATATCATAAGTTCTGCAGCGGGTATTGTGGCAGTTGTTACAGCGGTTTTTCTTTTGCGGTTTCTTTTGAGCCGAGGCACTGATAAAATAGTAGGGTTTGAAAAAATTAAATAACAGTCGGTATTCAGTTAGCCGGTTTTCTTTCAAGCTTGAAATCGTAAAGAGAAAGAAAAGGTGGTCTATTATGAAACGGAATTTCTTATACAATTTGATTTTGTTGGCGATATCAGCCGAAGCGTTATTGGGAATAGCTTTAGCCGACGAAAAAGCTGCCTCCCAAAAGAATATCAAAGCTGTAGTTGAGGGAAATAACAGATTTGCTTTTGACCTTTATAAAAAGCTTGTAACTCACCCGGATGCCCAAAAGCAGGATGGGAATTTGTTTTTCTCGCCATATAGTATATCTACAGCACTTGCTATGACATACGCCGGCGCACGAGGAGAAACGCAAAAGCAAATGGCTGAAGTCCTGCATTTTTCACTGCCGCAGGATTGCCTACATCCTGCGTTAGGAGTATTGCAGAGGCAATTAAACAGCGGAGGTGAAAAGGGCGGCTACCAGCTCAGAGTCGCCAATGCACTGTGGGGACAAAAAGGATATGGTTTTCTTCAGGAGTTTATAAAATTAACCGAGAAAAACTACGGGGCGGGACTTTGGGAAGTCGACTTCATCAATGAAACCGAAAAGGCTCGCAGGAATATCAATGCGTGGGTGGAGCGAAAGACCGAGGATAAAATCAAAGAGCTTATTAAAAAAGGAATTCTCGGCGGGGATACAGTTCTGGTGTTGACCAATGCAATATACTTTAAGGGCGATTGGCAGGTTCAGTTTGATAAGAAAGATACTAAAGAATCACAATTTATGATTTCGGCTAAAAACAAAGTGAAAGTGCCGATGATGTATCTCAAAGAAGATTTCAATTACTGCTCTGACGAGAATTTACAGGTACTCGAACTGCCTTATAAGGGGGAGCATTTGAGTATGATAGTCCTTCTGCCGAAGCAAATCGGTGGACTGCAAAGAATAGAGCAATTGCTTACACCTGGTAATCTAAACATCTGGCTGCAAAAATTACACAAACAGGAAATTATTGTTTACCTGCCAAAGTTTAAGATGACCTGGGGTGCGTTTGAATTAAAAGACATTCTCATCGATATGGGGATGCCGGCCGCTTTTATCGATGCAGATTTTTCGGGCATCAGTGGTAATAGAGAGTTATTCATTTCAAACGTATTACATAAAGCATTTGTAGAGGTCAATGAACAAGGCACTGAAGCGGCAGCAGCTACTGCGGTAGCTATGAAAGCAACATCAATAGGGCCGGTATTTCGCGCAGACCATCCCTTCATTTTCCTGATTAAGGACAACCAATCCGGAAGTATTTTATTTACAGGTCGAGTTATGAACCCGGCAGGGCAATAAAGCAAAAAAGCTTAATAGAAAAAGCGGGGTAATATATAATAGAGATGTCTTGGGCAGAGATTGAGACCTAAAATGAAAGGATTGAGAAGATGGGATCAGAACAAAATGATAAAGAAAACGCATTGCAGGAACGTCTGAAAAGTATTGAGCAGAGGCTCAATGAGGTGCAGACAAAGCTGCTTACGGACGAGGCACGCCTGGATGAGGACGAGCTGCAAATCAAAACGGATGATGCCCACATTTCCACAATCTCCAGAAGAGTCTTACAATTGTATACAGGTGTAAAAGTCGCCCTTCATCGAATCCAGCTCGTTGCTTCTATGGCTGCCGGGATTTGGCTTGCGGTTTGGGCCCGGCTGTTTGTTATCGGCAGATACCAAGGCGCACGGGTACGGGTCGTTTCTCCGGCAACTACATACGAGACCTTCTGGACGAACTTACCGAAAGAAACCATATTGTTCTTATGGTTAGCAGCCAGTGCATTAGGTGCTGTTGTCGGTTTTTTGGGTGTTTGGCTGCTTTGCAAGCTCATTGCCTGGCTGCTGTTCGGCTCGGCTCTTCCGCCGGAAGAATAACCCGCCCAAGGTCGGCTGATAGCTGCCGCAAGGCTACTCAGACAGCAATTTTTCAAATGGACCGATAGAAAGCCGATTTTTGACGAGTAGCGATTTTAGGGAATAACAGCCAGGGGCCGAGATAATCCCGGCTCATATTCGCAAAAACCAGGTTATAGTAGGCCTGATAGCCCAATCAGGAGTTTTTTTTTCTTGACAAGGTTCTATGTGTATGTTAAATTAGTAATTGTTGAACAAGCTGGTTAAACTGAGCCCTTGGTGTGTAAATTATGGTCGGAAGGTTGGATTTAAGGCTTTCTTAAAAGGTAGGGTTCTATAATGAGTTTTTATCTTTTTTATCCCTGCCTTTCAACTCGAAAAGAGGCTCATAGGAAAGGAGATGAAAGATAAAATTAACCGTTGAGCTGTATCTCGCTAAAGCACAGGGAAAATCTGATACCTTAATTGCAATAAAATATCTGCCTGTGCAAACCAAACCTGCTTATTTTTAGACCTTAAATCATCAAGGGCGTGATTGCCTTAGTATGCAGGTAAAAATATGTTTATGAAGTTTTATTTTTAAGGAGGAGTATTATGTGTAGAAAGCTGCTTTTATTAATCTGTGTTGCCTTTGTAGTTGTTCTGGCAGGCAAAACCTTTGCCGCCGCAGAGTGGTGGGTAGGCCACGTCAGCAGCGACTGGGATGATAGTAGAAACTGGCACTATCAGGGTTTGCCCGGCTGGATACCGACCAGTGCTGATGGTGTCAATATGGTCGTGTCAGGAATTCCGGAGGCAAATTTCCCCTTGCTTATTCAAGCTGGTGACGATGTGGCCTGTGCAGGTATGTGGGCGTATGCCGGTGAGCCGAATGAAACAGGTGCACCAGACTGCCAGTGGACGATGACCGGTGGTACCTTAGCGATTCATGCCGGCATTACCCTGGGCTGTATGTGGGCAGACGCCAATGCTACATTTGCTTTAAGCGGCGGTGAGGTAAATGCCGTCGATGAAGCCATGATAATTGGCGCTCACAACAAAATTGTATCGACAGGTGCAGGCGTTGTCAATATGACTGCCCCCGGCGCCACATTCAGCGTAAAGAGTGTAACAATTCCACTCCAGACAGGCCTAAAGGGTAGAGGCATCTTTAACCTAAATGCCGGCACAATAAACATAGGTGACGGCGGCCTGGTAATGTCGGCAGAAGGCTCAATGGATATTACCAATGGAACTATGACCCTTGCTGGCGACAGGATGATTGAGATTGGCGATTACAGTGTGCCCGGCTGAATTACCGCCCATGGCGGTACCGTTGCCAGGGCATATCCCAGAGCAGTGTATGACCCTGCTGCAGATAAGACCACGGTAACGGCTTATACGCCCGCTGCGAACGTTGCCTATGCACCAAGCCATCGGGGAACCATGCCCATAATGGAGAATATCATTAGTTGGGCACCCGGTGATAGTGCCGAAAAGCACACTATCTATTTTGGCACCTCTTTGGCTGATGTAAATGCCAGTGCCACTCCGGTCATCGTCGAGCAGGACGCTAATACCTATCCCCCGGCGATGAAATTGGGACAGAGATACTTCTGGCGAATCGATGAGGTCAAGGTAAGTGCACCGGCACAGACCTGGACGGGAGATATCTGGAGCTTTACAGTTGCTGATACGGTCCTGATAGATGATATGGAGTCCTATGACGAAAGCACCAATCTGATACATCTTACCTGGAAGGACTACCGTGACGTTGGTAACCCGAGCAGCGGCGTTGTGCAACTTGGCTTGGCGGACGATTCCGATCCGGTTCACGAAGGTGCTCAGTCAATGTGGTTCATGTACTTCAATGACACAGTTGTTAAGCCTACTTACTATTCTGAAGGCGTGCGTGAGTATCCTACCGGTCAGACCTGGGGAGCAGGCGGCATTGGAGCCCTTGATTTGTGGTTCATAGGTGATGCCGGCAACTCCCGCGAGCCGATGTATGTTGCTTTGGATGACGGCAGTAATGTGGAGGTTCAGGTAAATCCTGACCCGTGTGCGGTTAATGCGACCGACTGGTCGGTCTTTCATGTCGACCTTACGACCTTTAGTGTTGTTGATGTAAATTCCGTTAAGAAGGTCTACGTTGGCGTTGGAATCAGGGGTAATACAACTATTATGGGTGGCAGAGGCACGCTATACTTTGACGACTTCGAGCTTTTCCCATCGCGATGTCTCAACCCGCCTGAGCAGGACTTAAATGGTGACTGCAAGGTAGATATGAAGGATTACGCCGGCTTTTCAGGTTATTGGTTGACAACCGGAGTTTGGCCATAATCGGCCTTTGTTGTGTATTTGTTTTTGGAGACTATGTAGCTTTTTATAAGTTACATCTTTTGCGAAAGACTTTATATGTTTTAGATTTTAAGGAGGAGTATTATGTGTAGAAAGCTGCTTTTATTAATTTCTCTTTGT
>JAFGRL010000179.1 GCA_016935195.1 Sedimentisphaerales bacterium | reverse complement strand
TTATGCTCAGATAGTAAAAGCTTTCGACAGTGATGACCCTTTGCTGCGGGCTATGCTGATGGAAAGCATTTATGACTGCGAAAATCCCGATAAGAATTTAGTAAACTACCCGCTTGTGTACGAGCTGTACAATCTGACGAAAAAAGGCGTTAAGGATTCATCGCCGAAGGTCAGATGGCAGGCTTTGTATAGTATATCTGCTTTCCCCAATTCGGGAGCAATAGATGTATGCCTTGAGGCATTGGACGACCCGGTTGATGAAGTACAGAATCGCGCTGCGACATCCATAAAGCTTATTTTGCAGACAGCCTTTTACATATCTGCCGAGATGAGACAGCGCCTGCTTGACAAGCTATTGGAAAAGTACAACGAGTTTGGACCGGACTGCAAGCGGACCGACGCCGATTGGGGCTGGCGCCCGATAGGCGATGCCATAAGAGACGGCTTTGGTACAAAGGGCAAAAACGCTCTGATAGATATTTTGAATGGCAGGAATACTGAGTTAGCCAAGCTTACCTGGCAGGTGCTTTTTTTGCCGGAAGATGATCTATGGCATCCTATTTCCAGAGAAGAAATGGAGAGCAGGTACCGCTATTACCCAGGCAGGCCTGACCGGCAACGCTGTCCTTCTGCTGTGCTGGATTAGTAGTTTGTGACCTGGTTTACCTCCGCCACGATTATGTTATTGATGTTGAAATCAGGAACAAATAAGGGAAAGGTTAATAATATGTGGTCAATCAAATCGTTAAAGAAGACGCTGTTTTGGGTGGCGCTGAGTCTTGTGGCGGTCTGTGGCCACATCCGGGGTCAGGATACGCAAAACAAACAGGGTCCTCTTGATGATCCAACAAGGCAGGCAGCAAAGGAAGTATCGCATCAGGACGTGGACCAGCGTACTTATCCGGTAACACTTTTCTACAGTTCAGGCGACGCTATTGTCGAATACAGTTGGATGCCGATGGATTCCGAGGCGACGTGCAAAGCGGCCTTCGATATTCTACGGAATCGCTATAACTGCGACCGAATCCTTTGGCGGGAAGCGGATAACGATTGGGTAGTGAAGTGGGGTGGGATACGGAAAGATTCACCATGGTTGGGAGACTTGATGACGGATGCCTTACGGATTAACCGGCAGTACAAGAACACAGAACATGCCGGCAATGCGGCCCAGGCCAATGGCATCCAATTCTGGGGAACAACCGCACTGTATGATTACGGTGGGAAAGCCGAATGCGGTGCGGGCGGCAGTCGCGGCATGGGTTCATTCTGGGGATACGACCCGTGGCTGTTGGAGCACCCGGAGTACTGCCTGTGGGATCGTGCCCACATCACTTATATGACCGGGATTATTGAGTACGGAAATCCTGAAGTTCGCAAAGAGTATGTCCGCAGAGTGGAAGAGATGTTCAAGGGCCCATGGAGCCGATACGAGGGTATGTTCATGTACTCGTTCATCGAGAACACCGAGGCCCACTACACCGACGAATATATCTATAGCGACATTGCTGTGCAGGATTTCAAGAAGCGCTATGGGGTGGACGTGCGCACCCAGCCGTTTGATATCGAGAAGTACTATGCCATGCGAGGCGAGTACATCACCCAATACTTAAGGGAACTCAGGCCGGTGTATCAGAAGTATCACAAGAAGCTGGCGATTGCGCTGAACTCGGAAAACATGGAGTGGCCGCAGTTGTGGCTGTCAGGGGCGAGTATCTGGCCTAAGAACGCTTCAGAACTATTTATTCTCCAGCAGGGTCGGGTGAAGATGGACTGGCGAACGTGGGTGGCCGAAGGGCTGGTGGATGAATTGCATGTCTGGGGCGGAACATCCCCGGATAAGAAGATAGAGGATGTGAAAGAGCTTATTGATGCCACGAAGGGGACCGGCGTGAAAATCACGGTCTTTTTCCGAGGTGATTTTCCGGAGAGTGAACAGTCCTTATATACTGAGGGGGTGCGACGGGTGATCTCGACGGATTCAGATAATGAGGAAGGAGGCAAGCAGAAGCATCTGGTTTCGGATATAGACAGTCAGGATTCGGATGCCGTGTTGAATGTTTTGACTCAGGCGAGGAAGAAAGAAGTGGATGTGCCGCTGGAAAAGATCACCGCGTTGCTGCTTAAGCACCCTAATCCGCTGGTGCGGCGTCAGGCGGCAAACACAATTGGAACCTTGAAACTGCAGGGGGGAGTCTGGGCGCTGGATGAGGCGGCAATCAACGACCTGGAAGGGAGCGTGAAAGCGATGGTCTTTGACGCGTTGGGCAAGGTGAACGGGCCGAACAGCGTGGAGGCAATGGCCCGGGGCTTCGGTAAGGTAAACACCTTCCCTGCACGGATGGCGTTGCGCAACTCGCTGGCCGCAATGGGGCCGGAGCGATATGCCGATGTGGCCAAGGCTTATGATACCAGGGACAGCTACTTCCGTACTGTGTTGTTGCAAAGTTTTACGCGACGCAACGGCACGCCGGAATATCTTGCGGTGGTCAAAAGAGCCATTGAAGATCCTAATGAGAAAGTTCGCTGGTGGGCGGCTTTTGCGTTTGCCTACAATTCTCCCCGGCAGGAGAATATGGAAATTCTTTGCAAGGCATTGGACGATTCCTGTGGAGCTGTGCAAAGCCGTGCAGCGATGACCTTGGTGGGTATGGTTCCAAAGATGACCGAAGAGATGAAGCAACGAATATTTGATAAATTAATAGCAAAATATCAGGAGTTTGGGGCTGGCTGCAAGCGAACCGACTGCGATTGGGGCTGGCGACCGATTGGAGAAACCATCCGCGATGGTTTTGAAGTTCAGGGAAAAACCGCTCTTCTTGATATCCTCAATGGAAAGAACACTGAACTTGCCAAGCTGACGTGGAGAGTATTCTTTCAACCCAATGATGACCAATGGCATCCAATAGCGAAAGAGGACATGGCAAGAAAGTATCGCTTTTATCCTGGCAGGCCTGACCACCAGAAATGTCCTTCTACTGTGCTGGACTAATCTCGAGGTAAACGATATTTACGGGTTAAATTTAATAATTTATACTTTAACTGGAGAAAGATTAAAATGGAAGAAGCACGCTTAACCGAAGTTGACGAATTCATTTATAACAAGGAAATTCGTCCCTTACTGCCGGAGCGGGTATTTGATGCCCACAGTCATTTGCATAAAAGCAGCCTCCATCCGGGCTCAAAGGATTTGAGCAACCCTAACAATAACCTAGAAAAAATTGATATGTCCTGTTTACAAAACTGGTGGCGGGTTCTATTTCCGGACAGCAAGGTAAGTGGTTTGGTTCTGGGACACCCACGACCATTAAGTCTTCAGGATATCAAGGCGGAAAACGAATTTCTTGCAGAAAACACTTCCGCTCACAAAGACTGCCGATTCTCTATACTGGCTTCTCCACAGCTTTCTGCTGAACAGATGGAAAAACAAATCCTGGAACTTAAGCCCACGGGCCTAAAGCCATATATGGTTTTCGCTCAAGTGCCTGAGAAGAACCTGGCATCTATCACCCAGATGATTCCTGAAGAACAAATTGCCCTTGCAGACAAGTACGGTTTAACCATAACGCTGCACGTTGCCAAGCCTCGTGGTATGGCAGATGATGAAAACCTCGACGAAATCACTCGCCTGACAAAACAATATCCGAACTGCAATTTTATTCTCGCACACTGCGGCAGGTGTTTCATAACACCCAACGCCGAAGATATGCTCAAGCGGCTGCCGGTAGCAGAAAACCTTTGGCTTGACACCTCCGCCGTCTGCGACATCGGCGTATTTTTTCTACTTTTGCAGGAATATGACACCAGCAGAATACTCTTTGGTACCGACCTGGTGGAAGCAGCGGCTTTTAGAGGAACCTATGTCAGGCTGGGTATGACCTGGGATATGTGTACCGCCCAGATGGTATTTAGAGAAAAAAGTCTACACAAGATAAGAGCTACTTTCGCAGCTTATGAAAACCTCTCCGCTATGCTTTATGCTGCAAAATTCTCCAAAACCAGCAGCAAAGATTTAGAGAATATCTTTTACAACAATGCAGCAGGTTTATTCGGCATTGACAAATCATAAGAATTGATGTAGGGAAAGTGTGTGAAAATTATCGATAATAGCGTTGTTTTTTCGGGACGAAAAGGCACGGACTTTCAAAGTTGCGTATTCCCACAGATATGCATTTTACCGACGGGCCGATGGTTATGCACCTTTCGGTTAGCACCAACAAAGTCAGCAACAACCGGCCAGCGGCCGGCGATTATCTTTTCAGATGACCAGGGCAAATCCTGGTCTGAGCCAACTATTCCATTTAAGCCTGAAGCGGTTGATGATAAACCGGGTCTTTTCCGTTCCGCTGCTCTTACCTGGCTGAAATCAAACAAACTTATCGCCGTAATCTGCTGGGTAGACCATTCTGATCCTTCGCTGCCTTTCTTCAATGAACAGACAGAGGGCCTGCTTGACACGAGAATATTCCTGGCGTCCTCAGAAGATATGGGCAAAACCTGGTCGAAACCTCAGCTCATAGACACTTCGCCATTCAATGTGCCAACACCAATCACAGGCCCTGTCCTCGAACTTCCCAACGGCTGCTTGGCCTGTCAGTTCGAGCTTAACAAACACTATTACGATACCTCACCTTGGAGGCACAATTCTGTAATAATGTTCTCCTCTAATGAAGGAAAAATCTGGCCGGAACATGTACTTACCAGCGAAGACCCTGAAAACAAAATATTCTACTGGGACCAAAGGCCGGGCCTGCTCGCTGATGGAAGCATTCTCGATTTATTCTGGACCTACAATACCAAACAGGCAATTTATCTTAACATTCACGCACGCAGTTCCAAAGATAATGGCCGCACCTGGTCGGATATGTGGGATACCGGCGTGCCGGGCCAGCCTGCAACAGCGGTGTCACTGGCCGACGGCACTATTGCAATGGTTTATGTTGATCGAACAGGCCCACCGACAATCAAGATGCGAATCAGCAGTGATGGCGGCAAGACTTGGCCCGGCGATTCCGAAATTGCTATCCACAGCTCCGCCAGCAAATCACAAACCTGGAGCAAAAAAACTATGGATGATGCCTGGGCAGAGATGGGAGCCTTTTCAATTGGCCTGCCGGCAACAACACAATTGCCGAATGGCGATATCCTTGTAGTTTACTATGCCGGCCAAACTACCGATGAAACATCTATTTGGGGAGCTCGCATCCGAAATCACTAAAATCCCTATGTCAGTATAACTTTTATAGTTCCTCCTCGACTATCTAAAGCCGACCCAATCATAGTATAAGAGGTTCTACGCAAAACCCAGTTTGTCATTTCGAGCGAACAGACTGTGTCGCAATTATATCACAAAGCATCTATTCTCTTGGCTATTTCAGCAAAATTACAAACCAAAATCCAAAATGAAATATCAGGCACAAAATGCACAAAAGTCAACAAAAAAAGTGCCTTAGGCACGTAAATAACAGGCGGCGGAAGACAGAAATTGTTTTTGACCCCGGCTTGTTGGTGCGCAGGAGCTCACCCTGGGGGCAGGCTGGAATTTCACTACGAAAGTGCACGAAGAAAAACACGAACTAAATACTCAACTTGACTGCCTTTTTTTGATGGATTTTGACAGATATGAACAATATCTCAATAAAAAGAGGTCCAGAGATTCAATAATTACTCTTATTGTCTGCTTCAGACTTCCTGTTCGGTATGATAAAATGGTCCGGCACCGGAAACTGTGAACACAAAAGCAAAACTTCCTTGCCGACCTGTTCTATCACCGACTCGTTGTCTACATTCTCTGTCACCTTGTTTATCAGCTCTGCAACCAGCTGAGCCTGCTCCTGCTTTATCCCGCGTGTGGTAATTGCCGGCGTACCTATCCTCAGACCACTTGGATCAAACGGCGGTGCAGGGTCGTCAGGAATTGTATTATAATTCGCAACAATCCTGGCTCTGTCTAATGCCTTGGCAAGTTTCTTGGCCGAAACATTTTTATTCCGCAGGTCAATCAATATCAAATGGTTGTCAGTCCCGCCTGAAACGAGGTTAAAACCGTATTCAAGCAGTTTTTCTGCGATAGCTCTGGAATTTTTAACTATCTGTTTAGCATATGAAATAAATTCCGGCGTATCTGCCTCAGCCAGCGCCACCGCAATAGCGGTAAGTGTATGCATATGTGGCCCGCCCTGAAGACCAGGGAAAACCGCCTTATCTACCTGCTTTGCGTGCTCTGCCTTACACAGCAGCATACCGCCCCTTGGGCCTCGAAGGGTCTTATGGGTGGTTGTTGAAACTATGTCGCTGTAAGGCACAGGGCTTTTATGTATCCCTGCCACGACCAGCCCCGCAATATGTGCAATATCGCTTATATGATAAGCCCCCACCTCATGAGCTATATTACCGAATATCTCAAAATCAATCTCCCTCGGATAAGCCGTAGCACCTGATATGATTATCCTCGGCCTGTGCTTCTTTGCCAGCTCCTCAATCTTATTATAGTCAAGTCTGCCGGTTCTCGAGTCAACACTATACTGGATTGACTTGAAAATCTTACCTGTGATGCTCACCTTCCAGCCGTGTGTAATATGCCCGCCGTGAGGCAGAGCAAGTCCCATAATTGTCTCACCCGGCTCAGCCAATGCTATATAAGCAGCCAAATTAGCCACTGAACCAGAGTAAGGCTGTATGTTTGCATGGTTGGCCTTGAACAACTTCTTCGCTCTGTCCTGTGCAAGTCGCTCGATAATGTCGGTAACCTGTTGGCCCTCGTAATAGCGCTTGCCCGGATACCCTTCAGAGTACTTGTTTGTCAGACAGCTGCCGTCAGCCGACATCACTGCCTTGGATACGTAATTCTCGGACGGTATAAGCCGAATTGTACCGTTCTGACGTGCCCCTTCCTGTTTGATAAGTTCATAAATTTGAGGGTCGTATTGCGCTAGTGCCGTAAGCATCTGATTAGCTCCATCAAAAAACGTTATTTTAACTTGTTCTGCTGCATTATATCCACCCAAATCGCCAGGACAAGTATTTAACTACATCTTAGCTATGAACGGTTACAAATATAGATTCTTCAGTAAGTAAAATTGTTCCTCCATCCTGAACACAAGGCTAAATACTAACTACTACACATAAGGGCTGCGGAGTCACCGATCAGTGGATTATCTTGTCGAGTGGATAGGTGATAATCCCGGATGCGCCTGCTCGCTTTAGAGCGGGGATGAGCGATCGCTCGGTTTTTCCTTCGATTATTACTTCAAGGGCCAAAAACTCAGAGTCGGCAAGGTTCGAAATTGTCGGGCTTTTTTCTGCCGGAAGTATTTTGAGAATAGACTCCAGGTTACCTTTTTTAACGTTCATTTTCAAACCCACCTTGTTGGCCGCGTCAATGGCAGCTTTTAAGAGGATGGCAATGTTTTCTATCTTTTGACGTTTGAAGCTATCGGCCAAGGCATCATTATTGGCAATGAGCCTGGTAGTAGTGGTGATGACCGTATCGATGATTCTTAGATCGTTCTGGCGCAGTGATGAGCCGGTCTCGGTCAGCTCAACTATGGCATCGACGAGTCTGGCTTTTACCTCCGTAGCACCCCAGCTAAATTCTATCTTCAGATTGATTTTTTTATTTTTGAAATACTTCTCGGTAACATTGACCAATTCCGTGGCGACAATCCCGCCTTCGAGGTCCTGAGGTTTTCTAATATTTGATTCGTTCGGCACAGCCAGAACCCACCTTGCGGGCTTGTTGGTGGTCTTGCTGTAGGAAAGCTCGCACACTTCAAAAACATCGCTTTCGTTTTCCATTATCCAGTCGTAGCCGGTTATCCCGGCATCAAGGACACCGTCTGCAACATACCTGCTCATTTCCTGAGCCCGCAGCATTACCAGCCGAATCTGTTCATCATCTATACGAGGCGACAGACTTCGCTTTGCTGCAGAAATATGAAAGCCTCCCCTTTTAAAAAGCCGGATGGTAGCCTGGGCAAGACTGCCTGCCGGTATACCGAATTTCAATTCTTGTTCCGCCATTTTTTACCGTTGTCCTTTGAAAATATCACTTCTTCGCCTTTTGAACCTTTGTTCTCAGTAAGGAGTCCCCAGGACTACTTTTTTTTCTTAATATTTTTTTCGCCTTTTTTCTGTGCCTGGCCGTTTCACTTTCGTGTCGTAAAAGTGCGTAAAACTCATACGCTCTATCTATAGAAATCTGCCTTGCCAAAAAACCTTCAATCTCATCCCGGCTGGAGTCGGGATGCACCAGCTCATTACCCTTAAGATAATCTATCATAGCCGCTGTAAGTGGTATGGCGTGAGCGGCCAGTGCAGTCAGCATACAGTAATCGACTACAAATACGGTAAGCCCGTCAAGTTTCTCAAGAATCTTTTTAGCAGGGCGCTTACCCATTTTTTTCAATGCCGCCAGACTGACAGCGTTGTATTTATAGAATACAGCTCGCAGTGCTGAGCCAAGTGACAGAGCTATGTTTTTTGCTGCCTCTGTGTTCAACCCCAATAGCTCGACAATCTCTTCAGGACGCGATACCCTCAGGTCATTAGTGTCAACAAAGTAATCATTAAAACGTCTGATAGCAATGCGTGCCTGTTTTTCAGTAAGCCTCTCACTGACAATGGCGTAAACCATCGCATCGACAGGTTCATCATAAACACTTTTTTCTACCTTTTTGGACTTTTGCTTAAGTGAACGATAAAAGTTTTGGAGCTTTTTGGAGTACTCTTTGCTGTTTTTCATAAGATTATCCAATCAGTCGCTACTGTCTGTGGCTCGTTGCTCGCCGTCAGTCTGTCGTGTCCTCCGTGAGGAGTCCCTGGGACTAACGACCTGCTCTATGAGTCTGATAGTATCAAAAGACTTTCTGAATCCTTCGTCCATATGAAAGTTCAAGACAGGGCAAAATTTACTCTCGAGCTTCCGTCCTAATAATGACTGTATTCGGCTCCTGGCGTGTTTTATCGCAGTGAAGGTTTTGTTCTCCGATTGTCCGGTTGCTACTGTCGGAAAGATACTAAGATAAACATTGGCTGTGCGTAAATCAGCGGCCATCTCAACCTTAGTTATACTGACAAAGCCCTCAATACGTGGGTCATTCAGATGATTTGCAATAATGTCGCTTACCTGCTTTTTGATAAGCTGAGCTGCCTTTTCCTGTCTTCTCGTAGCCATCGTGACTGCATCCCATATTTCCAAATTGGCGCCTTATAGCACAAGAAACGAAATTCTCACAATATTCCTATCACAATAGACTCACAGTGAACGAGCGACTTTGATAATCTCGTAGAACTCGAGGACATCATCCACTTTAATATCATCAAAATTGGCAATCTTGATGCCGCACTCAAGACCTGCTCTTACCTCCCGGGCATCGTCTTTGAAGTGCTTTAAAGATTCAACGGCAAGCTCGTCTCTGATAACAATGTTATCCCGTATCAGACGCATTTTGGCATTTTTTCTGACTATTCCGTCGCTGACGTAACAGCCGGCTATAGTGCCTACTTTCGATATCTTAAATGTCTCTCTGACAGCTGCCCTTCCAATCGAATTTTCTTTGTATTCGGGTTCAAGCAAACCCTCCATCGACTTTCTCAACTCTTCGGTAATTCTGTATATCACGGTGTAAAGTCTTATATCAACACCCTTGGCTTCTGCCATCTTGCTTATTGTTTCATCGCCTGTTACGTTAAAACCTATAATAATTGCGTTCGAGGCCTCGGCCAGCACTACATCACCTTCAGTTATACCGCCTGTGCTGGCGTGAAGGATTTTGATTTTCACTTCATCGGTACTCAATTCGGAAAGATATTTTATTAAAACGTCCACCGAACCCTGTACATCGGCACGGATAATAAGATTCAATTCCTTTACTTTACCAGCTTCTATTTGTTCGAAAAGGTTATCAAGCGTTACCTGTGTTCGCTTAGTAAGGCTTTCTTGTCTTGTGCGGATTTTATGCTCCCCGGCGGCCTCTTTGGCCCTGTTTATATCATCCAGACAGTAAAATCTGTCTCCGGCCTGCGGCACGTTACTTAGCCCGGTTATTTCAACCGCCATGGAAGATGTAGCCGCCTTTATTGTTTTCACAAAACAATCCTTGAGAGTCTTGACTCTGCCAAAGGACTGGCCCGCAAGAACAACATCGCCTTTGGCCAATCTGCCTTCTTTAATTAAAAGCGTTGCCACGGCTCCCTGGGTCGGAGACATCCTTGCCTCAACCACCCAACCGGTTGCCGGAACGGTGTCGTCGGCTTGTAACTCAGTTAGCTCGGCTACATAATCAAGATGCTCAAGCAGGTCGTCAATACCTTCACCCGTAACTGCACTTGTTTTGACAACTTCAATCGTTCCGCCCCATTCGACAGGGCTAAGCCCATGTTCTGCAAGTTGAGAGTAGATGCGATTATAATCGCAGCCGGGCAAATCTATTTTGTTTAATGCCACAATTATGGGAACTTCAGCCGCCTCGGCGTGGTGAATTGCTTCAACAGTTTGGGGCATAACACCGTCATCGGCTGCTACAACAAGTACTACTACATCCGTCATATTAGCGCCGCGGCCTCTCATGGCAGTAAAGGCCTCGTGCCCGGGCGTATCGAGAAAAGTCACCTTTTCATCTTTGTAGCTAACCTGGTACGCACCAATATGCTGGGTAATACCTCCTGCTTCGGAGTCGGTAACGTGAGCTGAGCGGATTTTATCCAAAAGACTGGTTTTACCATGGTCAACGTGGCCTAACATAGTTGCAACTACAGAGCGCTTCTTTAGATTCTTTCTGGTCCTTGCTTCAAATTCGGCCTGTATCTGTTCTTCAAGCAGGCTTTTGCGTTCAACAGTCAACTCTGTGCCAAATTCCAAAGCGATAAGCTCCGCCAGATCGGAATTGATTGTCTGGTTGGCAGAAGCCAGTACGTTCTGTTCGATAAGTTTTGCAATGATATCCGATGACTTCACTGCCAAAGCTGCCGATAAGCCCCTGACAGTTACCGGCTCTGTTACACTGGCCTTGCTTGGTCTGATGGCTGCGGCAGCTGCTTGTTTTTTGGTTTTACTAACAATTTTACGCACCGGCCTCAGTCTTAAAGCCTGACCTCCTGCCGCTTCAAGCCGGGCTTTTCTCTCTTCTATGTCTCTTTCTCGCCATCTTCCCCGCTGCTTGGCTTTCTTTTGGGCCTCGCTTTCTGTGATTAATGCCTCACCACGGCGCTTTTTTTGACTAATGTGTCTTGGCGGACCCTTAGCAGATTCCGATACAGGTAAAGGTCTTGGTTGTTTTTGTAACTTTGTCTCAAACGTCAACTGTTCCGTGAGAGTTTTGCTTTGTTTCGGTTTTTGTTTTCGAGCTGGCAGCGATTCAGGAGATTCAACCCTGACTATCTTGGGACCTTTCAGTTGGGCCGGTGTGGGCTTTTCCAGCATAGGTCCTGCCGGCACAATGGGCTGCTGCTTGGGAGGCTTAGCTGCCGTCTGCCGGGGTTTTTCAATTGTTAACTGCTGCTCGACCTTTCCACCCTCGGCCGCTCCAGCAGTCTCAGAGATTGTTTCTATCTGCTGCTCTGTTGCCTTTTTCTTTGTCGCTTGTTTTCGCTTTTTCTTTACTCGTACCCGCTTAAGGTCAACCTTTTTAGTCGTTTCAACTGTTGTAATATTCGCACCCTCGGTAAACCACTCCCGAATAGTTGCAGCAAGCCCCGCCGATATCATGGACATGTGGTTCTTAACGTCAAGTCCTTCAGCATGACACTTTTCAACTACTGCAGAGCTCTTAACGCCAAGCTCCCTCGCCAAAATGTAAACTCTTGTAGAAGCCATTATTTGTCTTTGGTATAAATAATCTGCGACTGTTACGTCAAATTATTAACTCTGAGGTTTTTCTTTTGTTTCTGTCTGCTGCTTTAATAAGTTTTGTGCTCGATTACTTTCGGATTCGGCAGCCAGTTGTTTGGCCCAGTCGCCTGCAGAGCCAATAACCTTCTCGGCCAGGTCACGCTTCATCTTTAACTCATTGATTAGTGGCTCAGTACCGACATCTTCCAAATCCAGAATCGATATTATGCCCAGAGCAATGAGCCTATCAACAAGCGTATCATCGGCGCCTGTCTCCTTGACGCAATTTGCCAATTGTTCGATTCCCTGATTGTATTCCTCGGGCGTTAGGATATCGATGTCCCATCCGGTCAACCTGGCTGCCAGTCTGACATTCTGGCCGTGTTTGCCGATGGCCAGACTAAGCTGCTCTTCCTCAACCACTACGGTCGCCTTGCCCAGCTCAAAACACAATGCAACTTCACTCATTTTTGCAGGCATTAACGCATTTGTAATCAGTATCTGAGATGATTCGTTCCATCTGATAATGTCTATCTTCTCACCGCCAAGCTCATCGACAATACTCTTTATTCGACTGCCCCTGACTCCGACACAGGCACCAACAGGGTCAACCCGCTCGTCAACCGAAGTTACAGCAACTTTTGTTCGGTAGCCGGCCTCTCTGGCCAGTGCTTTTATCTTGATAATTCCCTCCGTTATTTCAGGTACCTCCAACTCAAACAATTTTCGGATAAAGTCCGGGTGCGTACGAGAAAGAATGATTTTAACCTGCCCTGTTGTTTCTTTGACATCGAACACAAGCGAGCGGACCCTCTCCCCGGGACGATGTGTCTGGCCCATAATCTGCTCTGCCTTTGGCATAAAGCCTTCTGTACGGTGATTCAAATTGACTACGAGAGTGCCGCTTTCGTATCTGACAACCACACCGCTTACAATTTCACCCTTTCTCTGAACGAATTCCGCGTAGATGCTGTCCCTTTCGTCGGCTCGAATTTTCTGAATCATCACCTGTTTGGCTATCTGAGCAGGAATCCGACCAAGCTGCCTTATGTCAATCTGCTCGGAATCCTTAAATGCAGTAACCTGGCCGGTATCTCGGTCAATATGCACCGCTATCTCAGAATCCACCTGGCCGAAATGCTTTCTTACCGCCGAGACCATCGCCTCTTCCAGGTCGGTAAATATGGATTCCCTATCTATATTCTTATCACGTGCTATGTTGTCGACTATTCTGACTAACTCCTGGTTCATCTTTCTGCTTTTTTCCCTATCTAATTATGAAACAGTAAAAAAGTGGAAACTCTACACGTTTCCACTTTCAGCAGGCCGGAAGAAAAAAAACAGAAGTTGACGTTAACTTAGCCTCACATCAGCTCTCTCCAACGCTGTACCAATTTCTGCATCAGCCACGCTTCAGCCAGGCAGACACACCCTGACTTCACTTGCCCTCGGAGAGCATTAATATAACTACAACTTCCGCCCGACCGGCACTGCTGCAGCAGAAACACCGGCATCCCGGCTGATATTTTCTCCAAAAGTAGATTTACCATCTCAGCTATCAACCCAATCCGAACATTTACTTGTTTCTGCTGAATTTATGCTCAACATCAATATCGGTTAGGGCTTATAACATACTCTAATTTCTTAAAAAACCATTATAGATAAATCACTCAGCCTGTCAACTGCAATAACATTTTATAATGGGATGGCCAGCCAACACCATATATCACCTGTGAAAATAAGATATATGGCTTGAGATCAGTATCAGCCGATTAAGCAAAGCGGTAATCACAGGAGATAACCACAGCCGAACGGTGGCTAATTTACGTAAATCCATTAAAACTAACACCGAAAAAGGCAGAGAGTCCTATAAAAAAACGGACACTGCTCAAACCGCTAAAAAACGTTTAACAACACAGGGCTTTGCAATTGACAGGTTAATATGAAATCGTTATAATAAATTTATACTGGGTTTCGCTCCTAATCGAGGAAAAATAAGCTGTTATAAAACAGCAAAAGGCAAACCGATAAGGGGCTCAGTCTATTTTTGGGAACTAAAGAAGGGAAAGATAATGAAAAAGAACCTTATTGCTATATTCTTAGCAATTACACTGTTCGGTCTGGTTTTCTGGTTGGCCGGTTGTGGATATTTTGCTCAGCCGGGAGAAACCGTTGCTGAAGGCAATAGAAGACATCAGCGAAACCTCCGCCTGAACCAGCAGGCTCTTATCAAGGACGTTGATACGGTTTTACTTTCCGATAAACCAAGCAAACTCACCGATAAAAGAATACCTTGATAACTCTGCTGACGGCAGGCCTTCTGTCTTCGGCTTGTTCCAAAAGCACAATGCATCTTCTGAAGAAAAGGATTTGATTCGTGGATGTAATCATTGATTATTTCAGTCGTATCGCAAATTACCAATGGTGGGTTGTCGCTATTGAATTATTTCTTATCGGCCTGGTTATATATTGGGTCGTGGATTTCCTCGAAGGCACTCGTGGGGAGAGGCTGTTTCGCAGCGTTATATTTCTTCTTATAGCAGGTGTTCTCATCTTGAACTTAATGGGAGAACGCCTAAAGTTCGAACGGCTACGGTATCTTTATGGTAAATTTCTGGTAGCTGTTTTGATTATTGCTGCGGTGGCTTTTCAGCCCGAGATACGAAGGGCACTCCTTCGGATAGGCAGGCCAAGATTCCTGGCTGGTTCAGCTGCGCAGTTGTCAAGGACTATCGAGGAATTAATAACTGCCGTCAAACAGCTATCTGCGAGCCGGACAGGTGCTATTATCGTCGTTGAAAAACATGTGGCGCTGGGTGAGTTTATAGAAACGGGTGTCCGAATCGACAGCAAGGTCACAGCAGAACTGCTAAAAACCATTTTTCACCCAGGAACGGCTCTACATGATATGGCGGTTATAATACGTGCCGACAGAATTGTTGCCGCTCGGGTTCAATTGCCTTTGGCTGAAGCTGGTACCGTTGATGGTGTCGAGCTTGGCTCAAGGCACCGGGCAGCGATTGGTATAACTGTTGGCTCGGATGCAACCTGCATTGTTGTAAGTGAGCAAAGCGGCATTATTTCCTTAGCTGAAGATGGAAAGCTAAGACGTGCTGTAGAAGAATCCGAGCTAAGAAGGCACTTGTCAGGTACAATTGCCGATACCTTGCACGGCCAAGAGCGGTTCTGGGAGTTTCCCCGAAGAAAATTCACCGGCAGGGGAGAATCTTAAAAATTATCTAGTCAGCCCTGCACCATACGGTACAGGGTCAGGCAAAGCAAGCTGAAGTGAATTTGAGAGCACGGATTTACAGAGAATGCTAAGAAAAATGAAATTGGGCAAAATTTCCCTCGTTGTTTTCATAACGGTGCTGATATGGGTTTGGGCCGACTTAGAACTGGATGAGGAGCTGTCTGATAAACCTGCTGTGGTTATTATTGATAAATCTTCAACGCCCAGCCTGTGGGTAAGCCTCAACGAGGACAAATCGGATGAATTTGATATTAGGGTAACATTATCAGGCCCGCATGGTGCTGTCTCCGAAACAAACAGAAAACTCAGGACCGGTGAAAGACTCGAATTTGATTTCGACGCCTCAGCGGAAAATATGAAAGAACCTGGCACTTACCCCCTGGCTTTGCTGGGCTTCCTGCGTAAAGACAAGCATATCAGACGCAGCGGGCTCAAGGTTAAATCCTGTGAGCCGGAGCAGCTCCTTGTCAACGTGGTGGCTTTGGAAAAGAAGACTTTGACGATAAGATGCCTGGGCGAAGACCAAATCTCTATAGAGCCTGACATCATTGACCCACCACAGGTGGACGCCCTTGTGCCGGAATATTGGGGCTTTGAAAAGCTTGCCGCCTACGTAGAATTGAGACGCAGCGAAATTGACCAGGCAAGGTCTGAACCTGTTGTTAAAAAGCCTTATGTTGTCTTTTCTGAGGGTCAAACCAGGGAAATTCCGACAGTGGTTAGAATAAAGATGCCTCCGGAGGAAGACCCGCGTAAGCCATACACGATAAAAAATGCAAGGCTTGGCGTCATTTTCAGCCCCCTCCTCAAAGGTTATGACGTTGTATTGGAAAATGAGCCGCAGGTCATGGGTCCCATTGCTATCAGGGCAACTCCTGCTGCTCAGCAGGTTTATGAGAATACAACTTACCAGGTTTTACTGGAAATCTACGACAGTGACAGGAATCCTGAGTCTACTGAATTTATAAGAAGAACATTGGTTTACAACTTCCCAGAGGACTTAGTTCGCAGCGGCCAGATAGCCCTCGACCAGCAGCCCGTCGAGGCACGATTCAAGCTAAAACCGTTATCTCCCTGATCACAAAAGCCTTAGGCCGTCGTCTTTTACCATAGATACCTGCTGCGACGGCTTATTGGCAGTAAAAGTTATCACAGCCTCAACTGTCATCCACAAAGCAAGAATGAATATCCCCGCACCAACTCCTGCAAGCAGCCAGTTTTTCTGGCCGATAAAGATTGCTTCGTTTTTCACCATCGCCCAGTTAGTAATCACGAGCATAATAAGGCAGGGAACTGCCGTAACCATAAATTTCCACCGGCCTTTGCGTTTTAGGTAAATCGTTATTACTAATAGTGCCAGGGCCGCCAGCAGTTGGTTAGCAGTTCCAAATAAAGGCCAGAGCTTCATAGCACCTTTGCCGTTTGCCCCAGTGCAAAAAGCCAGTGCTGCTGCGGTAATTACTGCAAAGGACGTTGCCGACCAGCGGTTTGATAAAAATCCTAATTTAAGATCCGAGGCTAATTCACCAATGACATATCGCTGGATTCGCACGGCGGTATCTAAAGTTGTGCCGGCAAATGATGCCACGAATACTCCCATAACTGCAGTGCCTATAATTTGGGGCAGGTGTACGGTATTTGTGATATTTGCAGCTCCGGTAACAAACGCCGCCAGCTTTGACCCCAATCCTTGGGCACCTGCCCAGGAACTGTAATGTGCCTGCCAGGCCTCAAGGCCGCTTAAGACTCGACCATCTGCGGTTTTGTAAGCCATTGCTATTCCCGCTGCGACAGAAACAATAACCAGTACTGCTAATGCACCTTCCATTAGCATAGAGCCATATCCGACAAACAAGCTATCCGATTCGGATGAAACCTGTTTCGGGCTGGTGCCGGAGGCGACCAGAGAATGAAAACCGCTTATCGCACCACAGGCGATGACTACAAACATAAATGGCCATATCGGCGGAGCATCCGCTGGCAGCGAACGATTTATCGCAGGAGCTGCCAGAGGCAAAACGCCGCTAAAGGCAGCAACTGTTATCCCGACACCGAGCAGACCCATAGCGATAAATAGCTGCCAGGCGTTAATATAGTCTCTCGGCTGTAAAAGAGTCGTTACCGGCAGCGTTGACGCAATCCACGCATAGATTAACAATATGACCGTCCACATTCCCGTTGCAGGCAGCAACCAGTGCTCAGGCATCGCAAGAAGTCCCGGCCTTGTGGTCTCGAGATAAGCTCCCAGAAGAATTGTTGCGTACATTGCTGCTACTGCAACAGCCGTGGCCAGGGTAACATTGGCACTTTTTTTGTAGACAGCCCAGCCGAGCACCACAGCTATCGGAATCTGCAGCCAGACAGGCAGAACCGATTCGGGGAATATAGTAAAAACCGCAGCGATAACCACACCGAATACGGCGATGACTAACGTCAGGCTCAGGAACACTATCGCAAAGAATATGAACCGAACTCGCTTGTTAATATATTTTGCCGCGATCTCAGAGATGCTCTTGCCCTGATTTCGCATCGAGACCACTAATGTCCCGAAATCGTGAACAGCACCCATAAAGATACAACCCAAAAACACCCAGAGCACAGCCGGCAGCCAGCCCCAGATAATCCCTATGGCTGGACCCACTATCGGCCCTGTCCCAGCAATCGAGGTATAGTGATGGCCAAAGATTATACCCTTGCGCGTAGGTACATAATCTATACCGTCGGCTAATTCCACTGAAGGTACGACCACATTTTTATCGAGCTTAAATATCTTTTTGGCAAGAAACCGACCGTATGTGTGATAAGCGATTAAATACCCGCCCCCACAAACCAGCACCAGCAAAAGTGTATCCATTACGATTTTCCTCTTATTAAGAACCTGTAACAAAACATCTTCGCCATTAGTTTCTTTCCTATCCCCTGTACGCTAAACGCTACCCGCTACTTTCTATGTGAACGCGTCAGCAGCCTTATCGGCACCTCTTCTACCGAAAGTAACGATTGTAATCTGCCTGTAATAAATCGGCGGTAACTTTCCTCGAAAAGCTCAGGCTTGTTTACAAACATAAGTATTATTATTGGATTGACTGCAATTTGTGTAGCGTAGTATATCTTCGGCCAGCCGCCCTTGCTGTGTTTCGTTGCGCCGACCTTCTCAGCCTTTATGATTTCAAACGCCTTATTCAATTTAGCAGTAGGTATCCACGTTGTGCCCTGCTTGAATATCTCAGCCGTCAGGTCCAAAACACTCTGAACGTTTTTTGCCTCGGTCGCTGTGGTAAAAGCTATCGGTGCGTATTTTAATCCCGGCAGCAATTTCGTCAAATACTCCTCGTAGTCACTGGTCACAGTCATCTCTTTAGCCAAATCCCATTTGTTCACGACCAGTACACAGCTTTTGTATTCTTCAGTGATAAACCTGGCTAATTTTTTATCAACCTGTGAAACCGGCACCGTGGCATCTATAAGCAACAGGACAACATCTGCCCTGCGGATGGCTCCAGTCGCCCGAACATAGCTGTAGAACTCGATACTGTCGGCCATTTTGCTTTTTTTTCTTATCCCTGCGGTGTCAATCACAACGATGATTTTGCCGTCCTTTTCAAACCGCACGTCCACCGCGTCTCTCGTTGTCCCCGGCATCTCACTCACAATCACCCTCTCCGAACCTGCCATTGCATTGACAAGTGTGCTCTTGCCGGAGTTTCGCTTGCCAACTATCGCTATCTTCATTACCGGCGATTTTGGTTTTTGTGATTCTAAGTGTTTCAATTCATCAAAAATCCTATCCAGCAGGACAGACTTATTGATATTGTTCGTTGCTGATATGCACAGAAAATCGCCGAAGCCAAGCTTTGAAAACTCACCAGCGGCCGGAAACATCCTGGCCGAATCTGCTTTGTTGGCAACGCCAATAACGTCAAGGTCTTCTTTGCGCAGAAATTGAGCTATCTTTTGGTCCAGCGGCACGATACCGTCACGGATATCGACCATGAAAATCACAAGATTAGCTGATTCAATCGCTTTGCAGATTTGCTGCTCGATATGACTGCTTAACTGGTCGCTGTCAACTATCCCATATCCGCCGGTATCGATAAGCTCAAAATAGCGGTCGTCTTTTTCTATAAGGGTGCTGATGCGGTCTCTGGTAACCCCGGCAGTGGCCTCTACAATGCTTATTCTCCTGCCGGCAAGGGCGTTGAGCAGGCTGCTTTTGCCTACGTTAGGCCGACCAATAATAGCAACTACCGATAGTGCCATAGATATTCATTCACTAAATTTACATTCGTTTTACAGAAATTCCAGAAAACTTCCACGCTGGAAAAAAAGATTATAACAGTACCTTTTTCACTTGGCAATTATCTCAAAGGCGAATTCTTACAAAACCTCGTCTTGCTCTTTTACAGAACCAAGGATAAAATAAATTGGTACAACTTTAAATTTTCGGAGCTTATGTGAAATCACCAATTGAAATTCTGGAAGAAAAAATCAGTGCTGCGATGGCGGCCGCAGCCGGCCAAAGGAACTACCCTGCTATGGTTACTCCGGCTACGGACGCCAAATTCGGCGATTATCAGTCCAACGGCATTATGGCCCTTGCCAGGGAACTCAAGACAAATCCACGTAAATTAGCGGAAAATGTGGTAAAACGCCTAAACGTAACAGATATCTGCGAATCGCCTGAAATTGCCGGCCCGGGCTTTATAAATCTAAAGCTAAAAGCAGACTTTGTTGCAAACTCTCTGTTGGCACTTTACAGAGACCCGGAAAACCGCCTGGCAATAGACAAAACCACTGTACCAAAGACAATTGTCGTCGATTTTTCAGGGCCAAATATCGCCAAGCAAATGCACGTAGGCCATCTGAGAAGCACTATCATAGGCGACTCTATCTGCCGAATGCTCGAATTCCTCGGCCATAAAGTAATCCGCCAAAACCACATCGGCGATTGGGGCCTGCAAATGGGTATGGTCGTTTACTCTATAGAAACAAACATAGACAAATATTTTTATAAACCGGGTGAAAGATTCGTTGATCAGGACTTAAACAGAGTCCCGGATTTGGATACGCTGGAAAGGTATTATAAAGAGATTTCTGTTTTAGCTGAACATGATGCGGATATTGCTGATGCTGTTCATGATTGTACCGTTCGATTGCAAAGGGGTGGATCATTTGCTAAGTCATATTGGGAACATGCCCAAAAAATCACGTTAGAGGCCTGCTATGATTTATATCGACTCTTGAATGTCAATCTTAATGAAAAACACACACGTGGCGAGAGCTTTTATAAGAATATGCTTGTTGAGGTTGTGAGTGATTTACAGAAGCAGGGTTTGGCTGAGAAATCAGATGATGCTGTTTGTATTTTCCCTGAAGGATTCAAAAATAAAGATGGTCAGCTGCTGCCATTGATTATTCAAAAGTCCGATGGTGCATATCTATATGCCACTACGGATTTGGCCGCTATTCGCTACCGGGTAGGTAAACTAAAGGTTGACAGAATAATCTACGTTACCGATGCCCGGCAAAAGCTGCATTTTGAAATGTTATTTGCAGTTGCTAAAATGGCAGGCTGGGTCAAAGACCAAACAGAACTCATTCATGTTACATTTGGCAGTGTTTTAGGTGACAATGGCAAACCCTTAAAAACCCGTACCGGCGAAAATGTGAAACTAAAAGAGCTGCTTGATGAGGCAGTAGAACGTGCAAAACAAACAGTCGAGGAAAAGAATCCGGAGCTTTCGCCGGACAAAAAAGAGAAAATCGCTAAGACCGTCGGAATTGGTGCTGTTAAATATGCCGATTTTTCCAATAATCGGACCAGCGATTACATCTTCAGCTTTGATAAGATGCTGGCAATGGAAGGCAACACCGCTCCGTATATGCAGTACGCATACGCACGTATAAAATCAATTGAAAGAAGGGGGCAATTGGATATCGAAAAAGAACTGGCAGATGTGGCAAAATTAAATTTGACCGAGACCGCTGAGTTGGATTTGGCAAAATATTTGATTCGTTACGGCCGGGCCATAAATGCTGCAATAGCAGACTACCGTCCCAATTATCTGACCAGCTATCTATATGAACTGGCTCAAAAGTTCAGTGTGTTCTATACAAACTGCCCGGTATTAACTGCCAAGCCCAATAAAAGGCCAACGAGACTTTTACTCTGTGATTTAACTGCAAAAACAATAAAGCACGGCTTAAGTGAGCTTCTTGGCATTGAAGTTGTCGAACAAATGTAAAAGGTGCGAATATGAAATTTATCGAGAAGGACTTTAGCGTAACCAGCAAACAACGCAATCAGATGATTGATATTACCAGCCAGGTGCATCTGGCCGTCAGCGAATCGGGCATCTCCACAGGTGTTCTGACGGTATATTGTCCCCACACCACTGCAGCAATAACCATAAATGAAAATGCCGACCCATCGGTACCTCACGACATATTATACGCCTTATCTGAACTGGTGCCGCACCATCAATCGGGCTATCGACACGTCGAGGGCAACTCGGACGCCCACTGCAAAAGTTCTCTCATCGGCTGCAGTGAAACAGTACTTATCAAAGGCAGCGAACTTTTTCTCGGAACCTGGCAGGGCATATTTTTCTGTGAATTTGACGGCCCACGCAGCAGAAAGGTAATCCTTCGGATACAAGGACAATAAGATGGAAGTGCAACTTACTCCAGCCGGATAGATAGCTCAAAAAAAACTCGCATAAAAGAGGCGAGGAGGTGGTACCGGCTGGGGGGGAAACCGGTGGACCACGCTGCCTCGCCGAGGTTCGTAAGCTGCCTGCCGCAGCAATAATTCTTCAAAGCAGAGGGCAAAGAAACATAGCCCCCTCCTTGATATCTGTCAAACGTAAAAAGAAAAATTCTCCAGTTTCTAAAACTAATTATACACATAGCCCTGGCAAAATGCAAGGAAAAATCACGTTTTGTTTGGATTTTTCACAGTTTTTTCCCGCCTTATGGTCTTAAAAAACGCATTTTAGCCAATAAAATAAAAGGCCGGCAGCAAATTCCTATCCCGTAAATTGTAAATTCCATCTCATTAAAGAAAAGTGCTGAATTTAAGTTTAGATAAATCTTCGTCAACATTTGGCTTGCGAAACACAAAAAGATGCTCGTGCATAATCAGGTAGAATCTGTCGCGGACTGCTTTATATCGCCAGCGCTCGGTGAACTTGCAGTTATGCTGAATTTTTATGATATCTTCTTTCAGGACAAAGCCAGCTTTTTGAAATCTTCGCATAACATTAAAGGCTAAAGGGACATAATGTCTGCCTTTGCGGGTGTCGCCAATGAGTATTGCACAGAATTTATCCGGCTTTAAGACGCGAAATAATTCTTTGGCGATTATTTCAATTTCATCGCAGAACTTCGGCAGGCTGGACATATTGGATAGGTCGCCGGGGATTTGGCCGTTTGAATATTTTATTATATTCATATAAGGAGGATGTGTGAGGATGAGGTCGAAAGAGTTATCTTTTAAGAACGATAAGTCGCGGGCATCGCCGACTTGCACCTTTTGCTTGCTGGGTGGTTGATGTTTAAAATCCAAGGCCTTTTCACTTATCCTAACAGCTTCGGGGTTTATATCCATTCCTAAAGCGTTTCGAGCTAAAAGCTTTGCTTCTATAAGGGTAGTTCCAGCCCCAACCATAGGATCAAGGATAGAATCGCCTTTTTCGGAATACATCTCGATTATATTACGTGCTATTTGCGGCGCAAAATTGCCACGATACTTGGCATTGTGCGTAGCCCAGTTGCCACGCTCAGGAAAAGACCAAATGGTTGTGTATTCTGGAGTGTACTCAGCGAAGTCTGTCATGAGGTACCCGTGACAATTTTGAATCTGTGTGAGTTTACCAGCTCAATACTATTGTAGTCTTCTATATTATTGAACCGAAAGTGCCAAACAGAATAAGTATCCGCACTTTTCTGAAAGAACAGGGTCACAACTTGCTTTTGAGTGCGGGCCTGCCATTGTCGGAAAGGATAGTACAGTTGTCTTATTATTACGTTTTGGGTACTGGGGCTCTTCGCCTCAACTAAAACAACTTGGGTTTTCCCCTCGTATCCCGCGTCAACTTCAGTTTGTACACCTCTGACATTGATAATATGTGATCCTACTTTCAGGGAGAACTGTGGCGTGTATTTCCTACCTCTAATTGTCAGGACCAAACTGTTATCATTCATAAAGCTTCTAATCAGGCTTGAAGCATATGCGAAATCCAGATGTTGCATTTCGGAGTTACCTACTAGCGAAGTATCCAAATGAAAGTGAAGCTGCGATGCATACGCCTCTCTATCTTTATCAATCTTGGGAATATCAACATATCCTTCGCCTTTCACAATTACATACTCACCATTTTTGATAGGTAGGATAAATAAGCCTCTTTCGACGAAAACTTGAGGTCTATCCTCTCTGCTATCCTGTTTGCATAAAATTCTGACTTCTTTTTGCCCTACTTCTGTGAAGTCTTGGCAAGCCCTTTTAATTTGTGCAGCTGTAATACGAAATGTGGCACGGTTGAAATTGTGAGCATATATATTGTAATCCTGAAATATCTTGTCCCAAGACTTGTTACTTGCCATGTTTGGCTCCCACCTAAACTAATAGTTGGTTATTAGAAGTTCATTTATTTGTCCTCGGCCTGCGGCTTTGCAGTTTATGAATCTGGCGGCCTTTACCATGTCAATAGCAAATGGCTTATAGTGGTCTTCGAAGAAGTGATCCGCCGGATTTTCGTTCTTGGGGTCAGAGTTGCTCAAAAGGAATTTGGCGCCATTTGCATTTATGCATTTGCAAAACTCTGCAAGTCGGATTTGATCCTGTTCTGGAAAGTTGTCTTTTGAATAAGAAGTGAAACTCGCAGTCGGGCTTAGTGGTCGATATGGTGGGTCGAAGTATACAAAGGAGTGGTTACTAATGTACTGTTTGCTCTCTGTGAAATCGCCACAAATTATTTCCGCATTTTGGAGGACCCCTGATACACTTCGTAAGTTATCCTCATCGCAGATGGTTGGTTTTTTGTAATCGCCGGAGGGAACATTGAATTCGTCTTTGCGATTAACACGATACAGGCCGTTATAACAGGTTTTGTTAAGAAAAATTAACTTAGCAGGGGAGCGGTCTGCGTTGAATCGGTTACGAATTTCGTAGTAGAAATCCTTTCGGCCGGAACGCTTCCTCAGAAATTCGGCTTCCAAAAAACTCAATTCACTGATCAAGGTCTCAACATCCGTTTTGATTTGATTGAAGCAATTGACAAGGTCTTTATTTATGTCAAAAAGAAAAAAATGTTTAAACTCTGAGTATTTTTGAGAAATATGGAAGAAAACGGCTCCGCCACCGACGAAGGGTTCTACATACGTATCGATTTGACCTGTGCGTATATCTTCTTTGGGTAGGCGACGGTCTATTTTACTCAGAAGCTGCGTCTTACCACCAGCCCATTTAAGAAAAGGTTTTGCTCTGATTGCAAATAGAGTATTTCTCATTTGATAAGATTGTGGGCTTTTGTCCCCAAAGCGTTGGCAATCCTTTCGACATTCAGCAGGCTAACGTTACGTTCGCAGCGTTCAATGCTTCCGATGTAGGTCCTGTGCAAATCGGAACGCAGGGCCAGCTCTTCCTGAGACCAGCCTTTTTTCTTGCGCAAGAGTCTGACATTCTGCGCAAAGGTCTTGAGAATTTTATTTGTCTTCATAAGAGGAAATTATTGATCGAAGTGATATGGATAGTCTACGATACTATAAGTAGCATTTTTCGTGTGTTGGGTTTTTGGCGTTTTTTTATTGGCTTGACAAAAAGGGACAGACTTAATTAGATTTGTTGTCTTGATGAATACCGCATCGGATAAACAAAAAACTTTGCTGATTTGCCTAGCCCTGGCACTTGTAACGCTTGCTGTCTATTGGCAGGTCAGCAATTACGATTTTCTCAACTACGACGATGCAAATTATATCAGCAGAAATGAACATGTAAGAACCGGCCTTAGCCTTGATAATATCGTCTGGGCTTTTACTTCGTATCATTACGGCAACTGGTATCCTCTGACCTGGATTTCACATATGTTGGATTGCCATCTGTTCGGTCTCAAACCCGGCTGGCATCACATAGTAAATCTGCTCTTTCACATAGCCAATACCCTTTTGCTTTTTGCTGTTCTAAAACGAATGACCTCTGCTGTATGGCGGAGTGCCTTTGTAGCAGCCCTTTTCGCTGTACATCCGCTCCACGTCGAGTCGGTCGCATGGATAGCCGAGCGAAAGGATGTTCTAAGCACTTTGTTTTCTCTGCTGGCGATGGCAGCTTATGTGAGTTATGCCAAAAATCGCAGCATAGGCTGGTATGTGCTGGCACTTTTACTCTTTGCACTTGGCCTTATGGCCAAACCAATGCTTGTAACACTGCCATTTGTTTTTTTGCTGCTCGACTTTTGGCCTCTCGAACGTTTTCAATACACCCAAAGCAGTAAAAATAAGGCAAAGTCCCCCTTTAGTTTTTCTCACTGGCGGGTTCTGCTTTTGGAAAAAACCCCATTCTTTGCTCTTTCAATTCTATCGGGTATCGTTACTATTTTTGCTCAGCGCAGCGGGGGAGCGATTACAAAAATGCATTTACTGCCGGTGAGGTTTCGCCTGCTTAATGCATTGTTTTCCTACACAAAATATATCGGAAAAATGTTTTGGCCAGGCCGATTAGCGATATTCTATCCGCATACTGTAAACGTTTTTTCAATAAGGTATGCTGTCGCTGCTGCCGTCTTGTTAGCGGCTATAACTTTTGTCGCAATTTACTTAAGAAAAAAGCATAAATACGTGCTTTTCGGCTGGCTCTGGTATCTAGGAATACTTGTGCCGGTAATAGGGCTTGTCCAGGTCGGAAGCCAGGCAATGGCAGACCGCTATACCTATGTACCTTTAACGGGATTATTTATAATGCTCACCTGGGGCACACCGGAACTGCTGGCAAAATGGCGACATCGAAAAGCCATACTTATCGCCCTGGCAACGGCAGCTCTGCTGTTTCTCTCAATTCGCACCTATTTTCACCAGCGCTGCTGGCTTGACAGCAAAACAGTTTTTAAACACACTCTAAACGTTGCCGGCAATAGTACAATCGCAAACATTTATCTTGCCCAGGCCCTGGTCGATGAAGGCAACGTTGCCGCAGCTTTAGCGCACTTTAAGGAAGCGTTAAGACTAAGCCCCAACAAGATTGACCTCTTAAATAATCTTGCCTGGCTGCTCGCAACTTATAATGACGACAGATATCGCAATCCAAAGGAAGCTATAGAACTTACTGAACATGCCTGCAGGCTTACCAACTATAAAGACCCCGTAATTCTGGATACCACCGCTGTTGCATATGCATCGGCAGGTAATTTTCAGAAAGCTATTGCTTTTTCCCAAAAGGCACTGGCACAATCTTCCGGCGACAGAAAACTCACAAAAGAAATTCACAACCATATGCTTTTATTCACAGCAAACAAACCCTACATCGAACCTGCCACCGGCAAACCTTTCTCAACAAAGGATTAAAAAAACTTAGGCGGTTTTGGCAAGATTAGTTGTCTATCAAAAATAAAATAGTCGGTGTCATTGCGAGGGAGCGAAGCGACCGAAGCAATCTCAAACCTTCGCAGAATAGAGATTCAGACCTTTTTTCTTTGAATTTTCGCACCGAGTGGGTTCAGCCTTTTTTCGATTTTTTCGTAGCCTCTGTCGATATGATACACCCTGTTTACGATCGTTTTTCCTTCGGCTGCAAGGGCTGCCAGAACCAGAGCTGCCGATGCACGCAGGTCGGAGGCCATTACAGGAGCTGCGATTAGTTTTTTTACGCCTGCCACAATTACGGCACGTCCTTCTTTTCGCAGGTCGGCAGCCATTCGGCCAAGTTCGGCCACGTGCATGAATCTGTCGGGAAATATCTTTTCGACTATGATACTGTTGCCCTTGGCCAGTGCCAGAAGTGCCATAAACTGGGCCTGAAGGTCTGTAGGAAAGCCGGGGTAGGGCTGGGTTATGATGTCAGTGGATTTGATCGGACCTTTTCTTCGGACGATGCAGCCGGTGCCTGCAGCCTCAACGGTAACACCGATGCTCCTTAATTTGTCCACAACAGCCATCATGTGATCGACACGGCAGTTTTCAAGGTGCAGTTGACTTTTGGTGATTGCCGCTGCGACCATAAATGTTCCTGCCTCGATTCTATCCGGTATGATGTTATATTTAATGGGATTGAGGTTCTTAACACCTTTGACGGTCAGTCGAGGTGAGCCGATGCCGGATATTTTTGCACCCATATTATTCAGGCAGTTTGCCAGGTCAGAGATTTCCGGCTCGCAGGCAGCGGATTCGATAATAGTTTTGCCTTTGGCTAAAGTTGCTGCCATGAGGATGTTTGCTGTCCCGAGGACTGTCGAGCCGAATGGTCCGCCGAGGAAAATGTTTTTGCCTGTTAGTCGGCGGCGCACTTCGGCGACGATATAGCCGTTTTTGAGGTAGATTTTAGCACCGAGTTCTCGCAGACCTCTCAGATGTATATCGACGGGCCTGTCACCGATGGCACAGCCGCCCGGCATAGAGACTTGTGCCTTTCCGCATCGAGCCAGCAGAGGCCCGAGTATGCAGATGCTTGCCCGCATTTTACGGACGATGTCGTATTCGCCGATGGTATTGTCTATCACTGAGGAATCAATAGAGATATTGCCCCTTGAATCCTTCCTGACTTTACAGCCAAGGCATATTAGTAGTTTGCTGAAGACAGATATGTCGGAAAGATTTGGCGTAGATTTTAGAGTTGAGCATCCGCCGGCGAGGATGCTTGCTGCCATTATAGGCAGCGAGGCATTTTTTGAGCCGTTTATAGTAACCGAGCCTTTGAGTTTGACAGGGCCTTCGATATGAAAAATGTCCATTGTCTATTTTCCTTGCAAAGCCGGCAGGATTATGTCATACTTTTGCTCTGCCGAGAAGCAAATCAATTTTCGATTTCAAGAGCACTTCTAATGTAATGCGGAATTGGGATTGTTTCAAGGTTTAGAATAAGAATATCTTTAGGATTATTTTTCAGTGAGTGAGCGATTGGTCGAATATTTCAGCCTTGAGCACATCATCTGCTATGTGGGTGTTGTGATTTATGGCATCTGGCTGCTTAGGACTTCGTTAGGCACCAAAGCTTTGAGTGATTCGTCAGTTCGCAGAAACAATATGCCGGTATGGCTTGCCTTTGTGCCGCTTTTGATATGGTTTGGTATCGTGGGCATACTGGCGCACTTGAGAGAAAAACTTCTCCCGGAGCTGGCAGATTGGCATGGGGTTTTTAGTGATAATCTCCTGTTGTGTGTCGGGGCGATAGCCGGAGGAATTGTGACTATTATCTTGGCGCGGGAAAGCTTTGCGCAAAGGCTTAAAGGTTTTGGCTTTGATTTAAGGACGGTTTGGAAGGACCTTTGGGCAGCAATTTTGAACCTGCTCGGGATTTGGCCAATCGTGATGGCGATGATAGTTCTTATGATGCTTTTAGGCAAGCTGATTTATGGCCCGGGATATGAAATCCAGCAGCATCAGGAGCTTGAGTTTATCATCGAGTATCCGCAGTTACCTGTGAGGATAGTGATTATTGTGGCGGCGGTTTTTGTGGTTCCGGTGTTTGAGGAAATGCTCTTTAGAGGACTTTTTCAGAGTATGATACGGTCGGTTCTGGAAGTAAGATGGCCGCTACTTGGCAGCGGGCCTAAGGCGTGGGTGGCAATTGCGTTTAGCTCTGCGTTGTTTGCGATGGTGCACGCCAATCCGACGCACTGGCCGGCATTATTTGCACTGGCGATGTGTCTGGGTTATTCCTATGAAAAAAGCGGGTCATTATTTAGGCCTATATTTATCCATTCACTCTTTAATGGCGTTAGCTTGCTTGCAGCGTTGAATCAATAAGATATGTTGCGTCAAACGTTTTTTCGATATATACTTATTATATTATGCAAACGGAAATTATCAAAGTTGCTACCAATAATATCGATTTCGATAGAATCAGGCAAGCTGCTGAGCTTGTGGACTCGGCCCAGCTTGTCGTATTTCCCACAGAGACCGTATATGGCATTGCCTGTGCCTGCCTGTCCAGGTCACTTGCCGAGCTTAGCCGAATCAAGGGCATCAGAGACGAAAAACGGTACACTTTGCACATTGAACAAAAAAACGATATCTGCAAATATGTCCCAACTATCGTCCTCAGACAGCAGAAACTGATAAAAAATGCCTGGCCCGGACCTGTAACGATAGTTTTTGAGCTGAGCGCCTCCGATCTAAATAAACAACGCTCCTGCATGGATAAAGAAACCTTTGAGCAACTGTATAAGAATAGCTCTATCGGCATCCGATGCCCTGATAATCCTGTAGCATCTTTGTTATTAAAAATGACACAGAATCATTTATTTGCACCAAGTGCTAATCTCACCGGACAAAATCCTGCAATCGACGCACAGCAGGCCCTGGACCAATTATCAGGCCGAGTCCGATTGATTATCGATGGCGGAGCCACAAAATATAAAAAAAGCAGCACAGTAGTGAAAATAGGTAAAATGGGGCTTGAGGTTTTAAGGCCCGGCGTGTATTCCAAATCGGCTTTAGAGATGATGTCGCAAATTAACTTCTTAATCGTCTGTACAGGCAATACCTGCAGAAGTCCGATGGCTGCGGCCATCTTCGGCAGTCATCTGGCCAAAAAATTAGGCTGCAAGGTTGACCACCTCGAAGAAAAAGGTTATAAAGTAAGTTCGGCAGGTACAATGGGGCTGACAGATTTGCCCCCAAGCAAAGAGGCAATGCAGGCATGTGCAGCCATGGGGATTGACATGGCCGGACATAGAAGCAGAAGCCTTACGCGACAATTGGTTCAACAGAGCGATTTTATATTCGTGATGGAGAATGTTCACTGTCAGCGTATTGGACAATTTGGTGACGAAGCGATGAAAAAATGTGTGCTGTTGGCCGAGAACAACCAGATACCTGACCCGATAGGACAATCGCAACAAGTTTTTAATAACTGTGCAAAGTTAATTGAAAAAGCCGTAATAAAAAGGATTGGTGAGTTATCTATATGAAAATTGCAGTCGGCAGTGACCATCGAGGTTTCAAAGTCAAGCAGCAAGTTAAGGCCATACTTAACCAGCTTGGGCATGAGTGTATTGATGTTGGTGCCACCGACAGCAATCCGGTGGACTATCCTGATACTGCCTACGCCGCAGCAATGGCCGTTGCCAGCAAGAAAGCAGAAAAAGCAATCCTGGCCTGTGCCACAGGTCTGGGTATGAGCATAACTGCAAATAAAGTCAAGGGTATCAGAGCCGCTTTGTGCCATGATGAGCTAAATGCCCAGATTTCACGGGACCACAATGACGCAAATGTGCTCTGCATTTCAGGGGATCAAATCTCAGAAACACTATTACGAAAAATTGTGGAGGTCTGGCTGAAAACCGAATTTAGCGGCGGCAGACATCAAAGAAGAGTCAAGAAAATCGCTGCTATAGAGGAGGGTAAAGACCCAAGAGAAATCAGGAACGGCTAAACCCGTTTTGCACAAATTTTCCCGAAGTTTTCAACGCTTTATAACACTACAGCGCCATCTAAGATTGTGCAAAATCAATCAAATGTGCAGGCCTTTTGATTCGTGAATAGTACCTCGTATTTTGTATTTGCTATTGGCTCGTTGTTTGTCATTTGTTATTGCGAGCTAGCGCAGCCAAGCAATCTCAACTGTCTAACCCCGCCACCTGTGGCCGAGGTATTTTAAATATAGTTAGCCCGCCGATTTAGGGCGTGTTGCCCAAATCACGGGGGACCAAATATTGTATTTTAATTTCAATTCTTCTTTTTATCTGTTATAATGTCTCCATAATCAATTGCAAGGAGGCAGTTAACATGATGGGTAAACCAAATCAATTAGAACCCAAGCTATTTTATCACGGCCTCTCGCTTGACAGGCGGATGCCACAAGATCATCCGCTACGAAAGATCGAACAGCTTGTCGATGGCGAAACGATTCATGTTGATTCAAGCACGATTGACGCTAATGCTTCCAAGGATACGCTTAGATGCCAGCTTCGGGTAGTTGGCCATAATCTTTATGAAGAACTCGAAGACAATGCTGAGTCCCCGCAGAAGCTCGAAAAACATGTATCCACAACCGATCCTGATGCCAGGCTTTTTACAAAACGCGGCAAAACCACGCTTGGCTATAAAGACCATCGCGCGCAGTCGATGACAGACATGGTATAGTAACAGCAACAGTGACAACGCCAGCTAATGTACATGACGGAAAAGTTCTAACCGAAGTTATTACCGAACATCAAGCAAGTACCGGCATAAAAGTTAAAACTACTGTTGCTGACAAAGCCTATGGTACCGGAGAAAACTACAAATACCTTTGTAAGCAAGGTATAACCCCGTGTATCAGCCATCAACATCAAAACTGTAATCGCGATCCAGCCTTTAACAAGAACAAATTCTCATATAATAAAGAACAAGACTGTTACATCTGTCCGGTTGGCAACCGACTCAGGCGCAGCCAGTTTAAGCGTGACAAAAATGCTACGGTTTACAAAGCAACATTTCATATTAAATTGCTGCCCCAAAATCTATTTGAGCAACACACCCTAAATCGGCAGGCTAAAATATTTTTGATATTTTCTCGGGTTTTCTTGCAAAAGATAGTAATAGTCGATAATATATAACCGGCGGAGAGAAATCCGACAATAAAATATAAGATTCATCGGGAATCTACGCGGCCCAAGAGAAATCGGGGTTTACAGTCGAAAGATTGTAAACATAGTAACGTGGTCGTCGTGGAGCGCCCGGTGCTCTTCGTATGTACGGAGAGCACCGGCTTTTTGTGTTTCAGTGGGCTTTGATAGGCCTTTACTTGGCACAAGAGCTGCGAGTGTGACGTGTATACAAAAAAAGAGCACCGTCTGTCGTTCGTACGCTGTCCACTGCCCGCTATATACTGCAAGCCGTTTTTTCTTCATATTTTTGTGATCCAATTATTTTGATTTTTACATTGTAATTTTGATATTTGCGTTTTGATAATTAATATAAATTGGCGTATCTGCTTACAGATCAAGATCACAATAGCTGGACAAATTTGTGCGCTAAAAAGGTGAGAATGTTACTTTTGCGGTCTGCCAACTAAATATATTCTGTTTTTGCCGCCTTTTTTTGCCTGCATCAGAGCTTTGTCCGCATTTTTAAAGAGCTCGTCTATTGTTAAGCCATCGTGCGGATAAGTTGCTAATCCGCCACTTATTGTTAGAACACCTTTGCCTTCCGGTCCAAGTAAATGTAATTCCGCCTTTTTTAGCTCCCTTCTAAAACGTTCTGCGATAAAAATTGGTTCCCCGGGATGCTCGGCATCTGACGACCGCCTTTCTGCCTGAATATCGGCTTGCCTGTTTTGTGGAAGGTCCCAAAAGACTACTGCAAATTCATCGCCGCCGATCCTGCCAACAACATCGTGCCCCCGACAGCAGCGGCGCATTAAAACAGCAGCCTGTCTTAAAATGTCGTCACCGGCCAAATGTCCGTAAACATCGTTGTAGTGCTTGAAATTATCGATATCGAAAACCATCAGCGTTACGTGTCCGTTCTCTGTTTTAGTATACTCTATAATCTGCTTTGAAAACTCCCAGATATATCTTCTGTTCTTTAAGCCTGTTAAATCGTCCTCGGTAGCTAATCTTTCAAGCTGTCTTATCCTCTCTTCGTCAGCCGTATCTAAAACAGTTGGCGTACTCTGTGATTCTGTTTCATAGCTCAAATCAGACGAAGTCAATCGATGAAGCCTGTCGGAGCTGATTGGGCAGATAAGGTAGTCGTCTGCCAGCTTGATGCCATTGGTTTTCCAATCAAGTATTCGTATCGCAGCAGGCTCTTCATACATTTGTGCCAGCAGAATTATTTTTGCGTCAGGATTGCTGCTGCGAATAGCCTGCAGCGCAGCATCAAACTGCCCTGGCAGGCTCGATATGGTAACAGCCACAATATCAAAACTGTTTCTTTTTGCAGCTTCGAGTGCTTCCTTTTCATCTTTACAGTGATGGCATCGAAGCTCTTTGGCAGCATTGTTATCCAAAAAAACACTGCTGAGCTTACCTACTAACAAAATTTTCCGGTTGGAATCGCCGCCCTGCTTCGATGTTTTAGTAAACCCTGCCATTTATAGAAATGATAACATATAGGCATGGAAAAGTCAAAAGGAGCTGTTTATTAGTCAACAGCTTTATTCCTCTCGAATCTGCCGGGCAGGCAGCAGAAAAAGTTTTTATAGGAGATATTGGTGATCTCATCGAGCATTTCGAAAGTTCAATTGAAGGTCGGCCGGCCAGCAAGCCCTAAATAGGTAACTGTTCCCATTTCCCCATTTCCCCTTTTCTACTGCTAAATCACGTAGGTTATTCAAAAAGTGACCTAAGAAACCTTCCCGGAACTTAACAACAGTTTTTTCCCCAACCTTTTTCATCAAGAAACGTAAACAACTCACTATACGCATAATGTGGCTTCGAAAATCCAAAGCAATACAAGCTTCACACTTTCAGACATTTTTTCGCCAGTTACTGTACTCAGCAGAATCTGTCCTACAAATACATTCTGGAATGTAAGGGCCAATCATCAAGTGCCATTATGGATATGTATTTTACTATGAACGACAGGCAGTCACACAAGGGGATGAACAGCTTAAACTTCAACTGTCAAAAGTCGGAAAATAGGACATTTCAAGGACAGCCAGCTCTGCACTTCTTAGAAACAGTCTCCCAATCTACGCATCTCTAAGCGCTTACAAAAGCCCTCAAAAAATTAACGGAGAGGGCGGGATTCGAACCCGCGGTACTCGCATAGAGTACACCGGTTTTCGAAACCGGCTCGATAAACCACTCCGACACCTCTCCGTAAAATAGTAACGTATCCTTCTTTTCTTCTTCGGCTGGGTACTGTAAGAATACCCTTTTCAAAGCCGTTTTTCAACTTTAAATGTAAACTTTAATGCGTCCGTATTGTGGAATTGAACGACAGATATATAAAAACCCTGATAAAAATGAACTATCTGAGCCGATGTTAAGACTAATAGAGTAAATCAGAAATAACAATCGACGGACGCCTGCAGCGGTTTTGTTTCAAATAAGAAATGTCATTTGAAAGGAACTGAAAATGCGTGCGTTGAAAATTTGTCTGTGGATAGCTGCTGTTGGATGCCTGCTGAGTGTATTTGGAATGTTCCTGCCCATTTCCGTATGGCAGTCCTTTGCCAAAGTCTTTGGGATTGAAACATTTCCCGATTCACCGCTGGTCGTGTATGCGGTTCGTGTGATGTCAGCTTCGTATGTTGCCGTGGGAGTGTTTTTCATAATTCTGGCCCTGCACCCTGTGAAATACGGAGTAATGGTTCCGTTCTCGGGCCTGGCTGCAGTGTTTTTAGGTGTGGTCTGTGGAATAACGGGACTTGCAGCGGGAATGCCAGCTCTGTGGTTTCTGGGTGATTCTTTGAGTTGTGTGGCCTTGGGTGTTCTTATTTTTGTGTTCTGGAAACGATATTTCCAATAATTTAAGGAAAAAGCAATGAAGATAGTTCGACAAGTTGGTTCACTGGCCTTTGTGTTAGGGCTGTTCGTTGTCATTTTTGCCGGCGTGCCGTGGCACGTGGTCGTTGCCGATGACCCGGTCGTGCCGTGGTGGCTTCGGATAGCGGTTTTCTGTCTTTTAGGCGGAATTCTTGTGGTTTTGCTGACAGTGGCAATCGAACAAAGCCAAAGCAGGCCATCGGCAAAGGCACCGCCGGCCGATGTGCCGGATGGTTCGGTCTTGCTGTTGAATTCGGCAGAAGTGCCCGGCCGAGCAACCCACCAGATTCTCGGCCTCGTCCAGGGCCATACGGTGTTTGCTATCTGGCTCGGTAAAGACCTGTCCGCTCTTATAAGGTTAATACTCGGCGGCGAACTGACTGAATACACAGAAATGATGGGAAGGGCTCGGACAACAGCTACCAACAGGATGATCGCCCAGGCCGGGCAGATGGGCGCTGACGCAATAATCAACGTCCGCTATATGACTACGTCTGTTATAGGCAGTGCCGCCGAACTGTTAGCTTACGGCACAGCAGTCAAGCTCGAAAAATAGGCTGGCCATCTTGCAAAGTGTGGTTGTGATGGAAAACAGGTTCTACCGGTCAATACTGATTCAAAAAATCTTATTACTATCCTGTGGATATTTGTCAATTTATTGATGCTTGGCTGATAAAGGTAAATTTCGTAGAATGCTGTCGTTGAACCAAAAACGAATTCAGCAATTCAAAGTTTCAAGGTGATTGATTATGAGCATTAACGAGATAGCCCGGTCAGCCAAATCGGCATCGATTAAATTGGCGGCGGTTACAACAGCTTTCAAGAATAAAGCCCTGGATGAAATTGCCCGGTCTCTAAAAGCAAAGAGCAGCGAGATTATATCTGCCAATGAGAAGGATTTAATATCAGCCCGGAAAAATAATCTTGCAGCACCATTGTTAAAGCGTCTCAAGTTTGACCAAGGCAAAATAGCTGACGTTATCGCTGGCATCGAAAGCCTTATTAAATTAAATGACCCTGTTGGCAAAACTCTTACCGCCACCGAACTTGATAAAGGATTTACACTCTATAAAGTTACCTGCCCTATTGGTGTTATTGGGGTAATTTTTGAATCGCGTCCGGACGCTTTGGTCCAGATTTCGACACTTTGCTTAAAAAGTGGCAACGCTGTACTATTAAAAGGCGGCAGCGAAGCCCGGCACACCAATAAAATTCTTGCCGAGCTCATTTCACAGGCCGGTCATAATGCTGGCCTGCCCAAAGGCTGGCTAGGCCTGCTCGAGAGTCGTGAGGATGTAAAACAAATGCTTGCTATGGATGAATATATCGATTTGGTCATACCTCGCGGCTCAAATGAATTCGTCCGCTACATTATGGATAATACTAATATCCCTGTCCTTGGTCATTCCGATGGAATCTGCCACGTCTATGTTGACAGCGATGCCGATTTGGATATGGCGGTGAATATCACTTTTGACTCGAAGTGCCAGTACGTCGCTGTATGCAATGCTGCCGAAACCCTGCTGGTTGATGAAAAAATCACAAAGGATTTTCTGCCTAAAGTAAAAGCTGCTTTGGATGCTAAGGATGTTGAGATTCGCGGCTGTGAAAAAACTCTTTCAATAATTGACGCAAAGCCTGCCGACAAAGAGGACTGGTCAACCGAATATTTGGATAATATCATCTCGGTAAAAGTGGTAGATGGTCCGGACGAAGCAATCGAGCATATAAATCGCTACGGCTCAGGCCACACCGATGCTATCATTACCAGCAGCAGGAAAAAAGCGCAGAAATTTATGGACTTAGTGGATTCTGCCAACGTGTTCTGGAACTGCAGCACCCGTTTTAGCGATGGCTTCAGGTACGGCCTTGGTGCAGAAGTGGGCATCAGTACTGGTAAGATTCACGCCCGCGGCCCCGTTGGCCTTGAAGGCCTTGTAACGTACAAATGGAAACTTTTAGGAACCGGCCAAATCGTCGCCGATTACGCCGAGGAAAAATGCAGGTTCACACATAAAAAACTCAATAAGAATTTAGACTTTTAATCGCATGCGAAATTTTAGTCAAGCCAAACGAATAGTTATAAAAATCGGCACCAACACTTTGACTCAGGATGGTGGTGTCGATGCCGGCTATGTTCGCCGAATCGCCGGCCAGATAAATTCTCTGCTCCAAACAAACAGGCAGGTTGTTACCATCACTTCAGGTGCTATCGGAATGGGAGCGAACAAGCTTGCTCTCGGCGATAAGGTCATAAATACAAAGATGCGCCAGGCCTGTGCAGCTATCGGCCAGCCGCTGCTGATGGCTGAATATAGAAAGTCCTTTGCACGATTTAGCATCACCGTAGCTCAGGTTTTAGTTACCGCAGAAGTGCTTAACAACAGAAAAACCTATCTAAATCTCCAGAATTCAATTGAAACACTGCTGAAACTCAACGTTGTGCCCATCCTCAATGAAAACGACAGCGTCAGTACCGAGGAAATAGGCACTGCTTTTGGCGACAACGACAGATTAAGTGCACTGGTTGCAAGTAAAATTGATGCGGACTTGTTGATTATGCTAAGCGATATCGACGCCCTTTATGACAAAAACCCGCGCAAGTTCCCCGGAGCTGAAATGATTCGGACGGTCTATGAGATAACCGACAAAATCAAACGCAGTGCAGGCGGCAAAGGCAGCACGCACGGTGTCGGAGGAATGAAGACAAAAATAGAAGCGGCAATGATTGCTGCAAATGCCGGCTGTCGAATGGTCTTAGCCAATGGCAGAAAAAAAGATGTCATTGGTCGAATTATTGCCGGTGAAGAAATAGGAACCATCTTTATGCCGAAACGCAAGCTGAGCAATCGCTCCAGATGGATTCTAAACAGCACCACGGCAGGTGTAATAAATATCGACGACGGAGCAATGAAAGCTGTCGGAAGCCGAAAGAGTCTTTTGCCCAGCGGGATAATTTCTGTCAGGGGGACATTTGAAAAAGGCGATGTCGTGATGCTGAACGACAAGGCCAAGGCCGTAACAAACTTTAACAGCACTGAACTAAACAGCCTAATCGGCAAACATACCTCAGAGATAAGAAAACTATTGGGCAGCAATCGCAGAGACGTCATCGCAATACCGGAAGACATAGTCTTTCTTGATTATTGACGGTAAGATAAATAAATTTATCGATCGAAATTTTTAGATTGCTTCGCTTCGCTCGCAATGACAGCAAATGGGCTTTTATGGTCATTACGAGCCGACCACGAGGTCGGCGTGGCAATCTCAAAACATCAATCGGTCAGTTTGAGTAAATTAGAAAAATATAGAACCTATCCGAAGTAAAAGGCGCTTTTTCCATTTGCAGGTGCAGGAAGTTGCCCGCATTGCATCCTTAATCATTTCAGTTAAGCCGCTGTCTTTTTTCCAGGCCATAAGGGTGTTTGAAATATTCCGCTGCTCGTCTATTTCGTAATCGTATCCTCTTACGACAGCAGCGGCAATACCTGCCGAGGTCTGGCCGAAGAGCAGGCCTGCGGCAGCGGTTAGTTCATAAGCGATAATATCTATTCCGCCAAACTTCGCCTTGCCATACAGGTCTTTTTCGCCAAAGTTATTTGAAAGCGGGCTTATCCCGGAAGAACCCACAGCCAAATCTATCGTGCCAAAATATACCATTTCGGTATCGGCAAGGATAACAGCAACTTTCTTTCCACAAAGGCTCTGGATTTGCTGTCTTATTACCAGTGCCGCTGCGTCGGGATCGCCGGGCAAAAAGCTTACAATATCAGGCGGATGATTAGAGCCATCGATACCCGCATCACAGGTGTGGATTCTTCCATCTTTGCTGGTGATGCAAATTGCCTGCTCGTGTTCACAAAGTTCTTCGGCAACTTTTTTGTTTTTGCAGGACTGGAGGATGTGACTTTTGACAAAGCCTTTGATAGGAATGACAGCAAGCAGGTCATGGCCCTGGTCGAAAATCATCTGCAGCCATTGCCGGTCTTTGCTGATATAGCAAGTGCCCTTTTGACGGGCGTAACTTCGCTGACCCTGCGAGTAAGGCCGGCCGCCTTGGAAATGATTTTACTGGTTAAGACGATAATATCTCTATCCTGCAGCCCGCCAATTTCTTCTTTACAGCACTTGGCGATTATTTCTCCAAGATTGTCTCCCTGTTTAATCTGACCTATGCCGCTTAGGCCGAGCACTTCCATCTTTTTCATAATTATGCCTCGCTACCAATTGTGATTACCATGGCAAAACTCGCTGATAATGATAATAATTCCGCAGCTAATCTGCAATTAATTCGTACGCCAGCGACAAGGCTATTCGCCAATTTAGACCGGTTGCGATTGCTTTGTTCTATGTGTATCCAAAATTAGTCTTGAGTCTGTGCTGTTGAGTCTGTAGTCTGTTTGGTTATGGATGAAATTCGACGGAAACTAAAACTGTTAGACAGACAACTCACAGGCGGTACGGAACTTCACAGACAGATTGTGAGGACTTCTCCTCTGCTTTTTGTGGCTGTCGGCTTAATGGTCGGAATTTTCATACAAAATGCCATCAGCCAAACTCAGGGCCTCGATAGAAATATTTGGCCCTTCTGGCTATGGATGATGCTGTTAGTTTTTCTTGCAGCAATTTCTGTCATAACATTTTTCAAGCAAAAGAGTGATACAAAGCCTGAAATTGCAGCATATCTTGCGGCTGTTTGCTTTATCTGTCTTGGGGCGGTTCGTCTAATTGATTTCTACAAAGCTGCGCCCAATGACATTTGTAACTTAGTCGGCCGGGAGCGTAAATTAGCAACCATCCGCGGCTTTATTATCACCGAGCCTTACATCAAAAGAAATGAGCAGTGGGAATTTGCAAAGTTCATGCATTCAGATCCAACTACGAGCTTTTATCTAAAAGTTAAAGAGGCGCAGACAAAAGATAGCTGGGAGAAAATAACCGGTACCGTGCGGGTTACCGTTGCTGAGCCATTGCTCGATATAAAGGCAGGTGACTATATCCAGATTTACTGCTGGCTGGACAAATTTAAAAAAGCGACGAATCCAGGTCAATTCGACATAGCCAAATACCTGGCCAGAAAAAGAGTTTTTGTTGCAGCTTATGTTAAATCTCCTGAAGGCATTGAAATGATAAAAGCTGGGCCTCTAAGTACTTTTGCAAAGCTGCAAAATAAACTAAAAGAAGTCTCGGCCGAGGCACTGCTCGGCGGCTCTAATATCGAAAGTAAAAACCAGGGTCTGCTCCAGGCTTTGCTGTTAGGCTATAGAAAAAACATCGACAACAAGACTTACACAGCGTTTCGCAAAACAGGACTGCTGCATTTTATCAGCCTATCCGGAATGCACCTGGGTATCTTAGTTGGTGTGGTATGGTGGTTATGTGCCAGGGCAGGTTTGATGAAGCCTGCCCGTGCGGTCATCTGCATCATTGTGGTAGCAGTGTTTTTGTTAATTGTGCCGCCAAGGGCGCCGACAGTCAGGGCTGCTATTATAAGCTGGGTCTTCTGCCTGTCATTTTTCTTTCGACGACGTTTTAATTCTCTCAATACCCTGTCATTAGCAGCAATAATCTTACTGCTGATAAGACCAACGCAGTTGTTCGAGCCCGGCTGGCAGTTATCGTTCGCCTCAGTGCTGGGGATTTTGCTCTTTTGCAAAAGTGTCCATTTATTTTTATATGAGAAAATAACCGGCCTGCCCTGGATTCAAAAAGCACCGTTAACAAAGCCGTTTTATCGCATAGTTTCAAGGCCCGGGCCGTATTTATTGCGATTATTTTCTACAGGCCTTACAGCCTGGATGAGCGGGACTGGTATATTACTTTACCATTTCTATACCATTAACCCCTTAACTTGCATATGGACGGTTATTGTTTTTCCGCTGGTAGCTGCAATTCTGACTATCGGATACTTAAAAATCATTCTATCGCTACTTACCCCGACCGTCGCAGCGCTGTCAGGTGTATTGTTGAGCGGTTTATGTGATTTGTTGATTTGGATTGTAAAACTCATTGCCCATCTTGGCGTTTCGGAAATACTGATAGGCAGCGTGCCTTTTGCGCTGGTGGCTTTATATTATTGCTTTATCTTTTTTACTGGCCTTTCCTTTTTTCGGTATTTTCGGCTAAGAAGGATTATTTGTACAGTAACAGCTTTTACAATAATTGTCTGGTTGGGCGGCCTGAAATGGCAGAGGACACATCGTAACAATTTGGTTATCAGTGTTCTTGATATCGGCCACGGCCAGGCGATATTAGTCCGGATGCCCGGTGAAGCAAATATTTTATTTGACGCAGGGTCACTGAACAAAAGCGATCCAGCCAGGCGGATTATCCTGCCATTTTTAGACCATCAAGGCATAGATGAAATAGAGGCAATAATTATCAGCCACGATGACATCGACCATATCAACGCAATACCAGAGGTCTTTGATGGCCGAAACGTCAGGAATATCTACACCACCAATGACTTGATTAAACATAACAGTTTCGGTGCGACAAAGCATCTAAAGCGGTTTCTTAACAACAGAGGTGCTCATTTATTGCTCTTATCCGAAGCACCCCAGATAGTATCGCCGGCGAAAATAAAGTTTCTCTGGCCAACCGAAAAGGCATCACGAAACGAACAGTTAAGCGATAACGACAGGTCGCTGGTTTCAATAATAAATTTCGCAGGAAGAAAGATTCTTTTCTGCTCAGATATAGAAAAATATGCCCAAAGACAGATTTTGCAGCTCTTTGGCGATTTAACGGCAGATGTCGTTGTGGTTCCTCACCACGGTTCAGCAAAGACTGCCGAAGCTGAATTTCTGGAAAATCTCGAATCCGAAGTAATGATATGCAGTTGTGCAAGAGGGCAATATGAAAAGCATCAAGTCATTGAACAGGATAACAACAAGAGGCTTTTCTACACTGCAAAGGATGGTGCAATTACCGTAACTATCGGCGAGAGCGGGTCTATGGATGTTAGAACCTATGCAACTGGAAAGGCAATATCAGGTACAGATTAAGGTATTTTTTAGAACTTCTAACAAAACCTCTTCGTCATTGCGAGGCCCTGAGCTTACTTGTCCTCCGTATGGAGTCCCAAGGACTGAGTACATCGAAGGAGTCGAAGGGAAGTTTAGCCCCGGCACCCGCGGCCGGGGTATTCTGAAATAGTTAGCCCGCCGATTCATTCGGCGGGTTCTGGTCGTCATTCCGAGCTTGTCGAGGACACGAAGCGGAGAGCCGCGCTAGCGAATCTATTGATAAATCTCATTGCGAGCCCTGTACCGTATGGTGCAGGGCGTGTCAATCTTCAATTCCTTCCCGTCACCCTGAGCGTAGTCGAATGGGTGTCAATCTCAAACACAACTCAAAACTATTCTGAACCCAACGTGGTTCACGGGTCATTCCTGCGTCCCTTTTTCATGCCTGCGGAAGCAGGCATCCAGCCTTTTCTTTTTCTGAATTCCGTAACAAGTGCATGAAGAAAAACACGAACTAAATTAGCTGCGAAAAGACCTTCACTACGACCTTCCCTAAGGGACAAGCAGGCCCAGGGGAACAGGTGGGCCCAGGGGTGCAGGCGGACACCTTTAATTCCCCCTTAAAGATATTGTAGTACTTAAGTAATTGCGTAATTACTTAAGTAGTGTAGAAATACTTTGTATAATCTGTTTACATAATCTGTATGTGACATCTTCTGACTTGCCGTTTATGATGAGAAAGCTGTTTATTCTATGTTGAGTAACTCGGCGACAGCTTTGTTCAACAGTGACATTTTCTTCTTGTCGAGATGGTAATAGACAAAGAAGCCTTGCTTCTGGGTTTTCACAATACCGGCATTACGCAGCAGCCTTAGATGCTGAGATGTAGCTGAGAGTGTTATGCCCGGTTGAGACGTTAGCTAGGTAACACACAATGATCGCCGGCTGAGAAGCTGCAAAATGCGCAGCCTTGCATCAACTGACAGCAATTTGAATATCTCCGCTAAAGTTTCTGTTTTAGTCATGATATTTTA
>JAFGRL010000178.1 GCA_016935195.1 Sedimentisphaerales bacterium | reverse complement strand
GATGATGGATTAAGGCTGCATGACGGAACTAGATCCAAAGATAAAGGGATGTCCGCTAAAGATGGCCTGCAAAAACTGAGATCTGCCCTTTCTACTCCCGGTGCTTCTGTTCGGTTAGCTGGGTTATCGGGGGTGGGGAAAACTCGCCTGGTTCAGGCGATGTTTGATGAAAGGCTAGGAGAACAGGTACTCAACACTTCCCAGGCGTTTTATACCGATATGTCCGATAGTCCTAACCCTGATCCAAGGACATTTGCTGAGCAACTTATCGCCGATAAAACAAGGGCGCTACTTATTGTCGACAATTGTCCTCTTGCTTTGCATCGTCGGTTGACGCAAACATGTTCCAAATCGCATAGTACTGTTAGCTTGCTGACAGTCGAATATGATGTTCGTGATGACCTGCCAGAGGAGACAAGTGTATTCAGGCTGGAACCGGCTAGTGAAGAGATTATTGAAAAAATGATAAGGAGGCGTTTTCCGCATATAAGCCAAGTTGATGCCCGGACAATTGCAAACTTCTCAGGGGGGAATGCACGCTTAGCCATTGCTCTTGCCAACACGGTGCGACAAGGTGAAACCCTGTCAGGTTTTCATGATGAAGAATTATTTGAAAGACTTTTTTGGCAGAGGCATGACTCGGATAAAGACCTGCTTATTTTGGCAGAGGTATGTTCGCTTGTTTATTCATTTGAAGGCACGGATGCTGATTCAGACAAATCCGAGCTTAAGTTTTTAGCATCGCTGGTTAGTAAATCTGGTCCCGAACTGTATCGAGCTGTTAGCGAGCTTAAGGAACGGGACCTGATACAATCGCGCGCCGCGTGGAGGGCCGTGCTCCCGCCTGCTGTCGCCAATCGGCTTGCTAAACGCACGCTTGAATCCATACCGAAAGACACACTCGTTCAAGGTTTTCTCTGTAGCGGGTCAGAGCGGCTGATAAAATCATTTACACGTCGTCTTAATTATCTTCACGACTGCAAGCCAGCAATTGAGATAGTCAACGAGTGGCTGGCGCATGATGGTTGGCTTGGAAAAGAGAATTGTAATTTTAGTGCCTTTGGAATGGAGATATTCAGAAACATTGCCCCTGTGTCACCGGAAAAGGCATTAGAAGCGATAGAACGCGCCGCAAATGGTGATAATGGTCAGCAATTTACTACGAGAGAAAACACCCACTATTATAAATTTGTAAATCTATTGAGGCATCTGGCATACGATCCTGAGTTATTTGATAGGAGCATAAAGCTCATGTGCCGTTATGCACTTTCGGAAAAACTAGATGAAAATAATAACTCTACACGTGATGCCGTTAAGTCTCTTTTTTATATTCGACTGTCAGGTACTCATGCCTCGGTAGAAGCAAGGGCAAAAGCCATTCAGGACTTACTAGCTTCCGCTGATCAGGATAAGCAGGACTTAGGACTTACTCTTCTAGATGCAGCATTAGAAACGTGGCGCTTTAGCTCATTTCACGAGTTTGAGTTTGGAGCGCGACCAAGAGATTTTGGGTATCAGCCAAAAACCGGCAAGGAGGTCAGCCAGTGGTATGAAACCTTTATAAATATCTGTACAAGCTTTGCCCTTTCGGGACAGCCAATAGCTCAAAAAGCAAAAAAAGTCCTTTCTGATAATTTGCGTGGCTTATGGACGAATGCACACATGTTTGATGTTTTGGAGAAAACAATCAAAAGCATTCATGAGCAAGAAGCATGGAATGAAGGCTGGATTGCTATACGCGGAATACTACGATATGACAGCTCGCTCTTTAAAAAGGACATTTTAGAAAGACTGCGTGGGTTAGAAAAAATCGTAAAGCCTAGTGATCTTTTGGAACGTGCACGTACTTTCGCATTATCAGACGAATATCGCACCTTCGATTTGGAAGATGATATTGATGATACTGAGGATGCCTCTGAAGGCTGGCGACGTGTCCAAGATACTACGTATAAAATTGGGTCTCAAGTTGCTCAAGACGCACATGTGCTTACTGCTTTATTACCAGAACTTGTCTCTAAGCATAATACAAGGCTTTACAGTTTTGGTAGAGGACTTGCGGATGGTTGTAGTAATAAACAGGAACTCTGGCAGTCTTTTCGCGACCAGATTGAAAAAACACCGGCAGAGAAGAGACAGATTGGGGTAATCCAAGGATTTCTGTCGGCATGTGCGGCGAGTGATTCTGTATTTTATAATTCAACATTAGATAATTTGATAAATGATGACTTGCTAGGTGTGTGGTTTCCTATCTTTCAAACAACTTCAACTATTGATAAAAGAGGCGTTGAAAGATTAAAAAAAGCACTGGATAATGGAAAGGCGAATATCTTTGATTTTCAATATATTGCTTATGGGCGTGTTCATGAATCCATAAGTGATGATGATCTTGCTAACATTTTGGGGAAAATCATTACTAAAGAAGAAGGTGCTCGTGTTGCAATTGAAATCATGACAATGAGATTTCATAAGCCGAAGGGAGAATATCGCGAATATTCAAGTAATTTAATTAAGGTGGCCCGTGATATTCTGACGATGTATTCATTTTCCGGAAAACGCGGAAGTCGTGGTGATCGTGATTACGCTTTAGCGCAAATCGCCGGTACATGCCTTAAGGGGCAAGAAGCTTTTAATGCAGCCACAGAAATATGCCAAAACTTTACAGCCGCAATCGTTGATAACCACATTTATGCCTTAGACTATCCCGATTTATTAAATATGATTGCACGTAATCAACCCTTTGTGTTTTTAAACACGTTTATTGGAACCGACGAGATAAAAGGATACCAGCGACGTAGGATGTTTGCCGATGATTTCGAAAGGCGCAGTAATCCCCTCGATCAGATTTCTGATGATGATCTTTTATCCTGGTGTGATGAAGACCCGAAAAATCGCTACCCACTAATTACATCAGCGATACAGGCCTTCTCGGTATCAACTGAAACAGGCACATTAGCATGGAAACCAATTATCTATTCCATCTTTGAGAAAGCACCGGATTTAGGCGTTGTTCTTGAGCATCTTGTGGACTCAATAAGACCGACAGCATGGTCTGGTTCATTGGCTGATATTTTACAGAAGCGGTCCGTTTTGTTTCATGATCTGGGCCAACATGGAAATGCAGAGATTAGCGCTTGGGCTAAAGGTCAGTGTGCAGCGCTGCAGGAAACAATAAAAGAAGAGCTTGAATGGGAAAGCCATCACAACCGTGAACGAAACGAGAGTTTCGAATAAGACACTTACGGTTTAATCAAATCAGCGCCCTGTTTTTTCTTCTTTATTTTCATAATCATCTTGGAATTCCGGGAACAGTATACCTACTTCGGTATCTGCTATTTCGTTGAGTTTTCTAATTTCAACTGCCTGATTAAAAAGCTATCCAGCTGGTCGGCAAATGCCTGACGGTCTTTCTTACCAAACTCAGCAGGGCCGCCTGTTATCATGCCATTATCCCTTAGTTCATTTAGCAAATTGCGCATCGCCAGCAGGTCTTTGATGTTGTGTTCCGTATAGAGTTTGCCGCGCGGATTCATCGCAAAGGCTTTTTTGGCGACTACCCGGTCGGCAAGCGGGATATCGGCTGT
>JAFGRL010000177.1 GCA_016935195.1 Sedimentisphaerales bacterium | reverse complement strand
TCTTATGTGCCCATGTTTATTATGCGTATTTCACTCTATCCAACCCCCATTTCACTCGACTGGAGGGCTGCGGGAAGCAAATATGATATAACGTCTACTCAACATAAATTTAACTCCTGCAAGAACTGTAAAAATTTGTCGGGAGCTTTATACCGTTTTGCTTTCTGATTCGGCTCCTGCATTTTCCTGAGAGCATTTTTTTTCATAGTAAGGTCTGCTTCAACATATGTATGCGTTGTAGCTATGCTTTCATGTCCAAGCCATAAAGCGATTACGGTAATGTCAACACCTGATTGAAGGAGGGCCATTGCTGTCGAATGGCGAATAACATGGGGCGTGATTGTTTTTTTCTTAAGTTCAGGATTGTTTTCAGCAGCTTTTTTAACAGCTCTATTAAGTCGTTTTTCGATACCAGACCGAGTCATAAAATTACCACGAACATTTGGAAACAGTGGTGAATCAGATTCAGTTTTAATGTATTTAAGCCATGATTTTATTTGTTTTGTTGTACTCTTCCAGAGCGGGATAACGCGTTGTTTCCGCCCCTTGCCTGTTAATGTTACACTAACGGACCTATCTATATCTACATCTGACTGCTTCAACACGGCAACCTCAGATACTCTGGCGCCGGTGTTATAAAGTGTTGCTAATAGAACTCTATCGCGTTTTCCACTCCATGTTGAGGCATCCGGGGCATCCAAGATTGCCTGCATCTGTTCCCGAGTTAAATATTTAGGTAAGGTTCTCTGAAATCGTTTCATTGGAATAGCCAACACTTTTTGTACCATCGGTAATGAAGTTGGAACCTGATATGCAGTATATTTTAAAAATGAGCGTATGGCGGCTAGACGATTGTTTCGACTGTTGATACCGTTGTGTCTGTCTTGCTCAAGATATTTCAAAAATCCCAAGATATTTTTAGAATTCAAATCTTCTAGGGCAACAGCATCCGGTGATTTCTTGTGTTTGTCTCTTAAATACTCAAGTAACAGCTTGAACGTATAGCGGTAAGTAGATACTGTGTCCCTGGTGCAATTATGTTGTTCAATAAGCCTTTGATAAAAGTAGTTCTGCAATAGCACAGCAAAATTATTATTTTGAGATGTTGTTTTCATAATACATCTATCCTTTCTTTGAAGCGAATTTTTCGAATTTTTTAACGGCAATTGCAAACAGTTCCGGTACGCCGGTAAGATACCAATACGTATTACTTACTTTGACATGACCCAGATATGTTGAGAGACTATAGATTGCATGGTTTATATCAACCCCCTGTTCATACCATAAAAGGAGTCTTCTACAAGCAAATGTGTGTCTAAAATCAGTAATCCTTGGACGCTTTTTTTTAGTATACCATCCAAGTTTTTTACGAAGTACTAGGAAAGCATGATGCACTGCATAATAAGACAGTGGAAATCCTTTTTCCGAGAGAAAAAACTTTTTCGATTTTACTATCGGATGATGCTGATCCCTGAATTTAGCATATTCGCCAAGAGCCTTCGAAGCAGTTGGATCAAGGGGTACTAATCGAGATTTGTGGAATTTGGTTTCTGCAATTAACGTAACTCCATTGGCCAGATCAACATCATCGCGAGATAGCTTCAATGCCTCTGATATTCTAAGGCCGGTGCAAGCAAGTAGGCCAAACAGCGTGGCATAAGTGCGGGGCCTTAATCCATCAACCGGTGTTAATTGTATACAAGCCTCCAATAATGCTGAAATTTGCTGCTGGGAGTAAATATAAGGTTCTGTACGGCGATAACCCGGTCCCAGTATTCGCAACGGAGGAATCTCGGTTTTTGAAAAAAAAATCGCCTGATATTTTGCAAAGCATCTGACAATTCCAACACGGTAGGCCGGATTTGATTGTGAAGCTTTTTTGGGAAGACGCGCCCATTTTAAAACAAGCTCTATAGTAACCGGGCCTGTATGGCCGGATTCATCCGCGTATTTTGCAAAGTTCAATAATCGTCCTGCATCTGTGCATAATTGAAATCCGAGTTTTCGTTTGTAAGCAATATATTCTTTCACTTGTGCAACCATTGTTTTTTGTTTTTTCATGATTGCACCTCCGGCCATGGCAACGCCACTTTAGCCAACATTGGAAGATTGACTTTGGTGTATATCGTTGTTGTGTCTATACACTTATGCCCAAGTATGTCAGCAACCTCTTTAAGCGTAACCCCTTTTTGGTGCATTGTTGTAGCCAGAGTATGCCTGAATATATGCGTGCCGGTAAATTGATCTAAGAGGCCTGCTCTTCTGTGGGCACAGTATATTGCTCCACGTACTGTAGAAATAGTAACGGGCTTTCCTTTTGGAATGCTGTGTTTGATAAAGACATTTCGCGAATCTGTTTTTGGTCGCCCATTTTTCAAATAGAATGCCAATGCTTTCCCAAGACGAAAGGGTAGTGGTAAAATGCGAGATTTCAATGTTTTTGAGGTACGAATGTTTATCGTTGAGTTCTTCCAATCTATATCATCAAGCAAAAGGTCTTTTACCTCAGATGCTCGTAAGCCTAACTCCAAAAGACAAAGAGCTATCGCGTAATCTCTTGAACCGCAGGGAGTCTTGTGATTAAAAAATGCCAGGAACTTGGAAAGCTGTTCTTTAGTCATTGTTTTGGGAATAGTTGCTAATCTCCAATCGGGAATGGTTGGCACGGCATAAATCAGGTTATGGGAGCCTCTTCCTTTAAATTGAAGAAATCGGAAATAACATCTTAACGAGCTTATCAGATTTCCTGTTGAACTTAATTTATATTGTTTTGCTTTTTTGGAAACGTATTTTAAAATTTGACAAGGCGTAATATTTTGATATTTTATCTGGTCGTTTCCAAATGTGTCTTTTAAAAATCCTGTTGTATAGCGAACGTAGTAACGAATAGTAGAGCTTGACAGACCGCAAACATCTTTCATATACGCCCTAAACCTATCCATTTCTTTTTCGACAGGTGTGATATCTGTTTTCTTGGATTTTTGATTTTGGAGCGGCAAAACATAAAGTAAACAATTCAATGCGGTAAGAACATCTCTTTGCTTACGAGAACACGGTGAATTACAATGGCAGTTAGGTAAATGTTCGTTAAGAAATGAATTTATGGTGTCTTTGTTTACGGAGCTTACCTTAATGCCATTAGCTTTCAGCCACATGCCAAAGTGTTCGACTTTTGGTATGTATAATAGGATGGTTCCTGGCTGATAACCACGATCATGCATATAACAGATAAGTTTCCTTATTTGTTTACACAATACATTTGCTTTTATTCGGGCTTGGACATGGGGTCGTTTCAAATAATATTCAAGCATAAAACAATCTCCTTTCTGGCCTGTTGGCCTTAAGAAAAGAGTCAATTATTATGCTGACTTGAATGTTTTTCAAAATGTAAATAATTGGCATAGATTGGGGGATTTGTTGAAAATGGACATGCCTAAGTACGCATAATAAACATGGGCACATAAGATCTCTTATTAGTAGCTACTAATAACAATTCTACCCATAGGTCTTTCGACTCCATCAGATTCTTCAAATTCTCCAAGAACGTCTTGTCTTTTTCGGTTAGTTTCATGCTTCATCACCATAATATTATGGCCATCCTGCCAGATATTAACAATGCCGGCATGGGCCAGGAATATGACTGCGATAAACCGCCAAATCAGGTCTTTTCTGGGGTCGTCACTGAGCGGTGGTATATCCGTCAGTCTTACAGGAAAGTCTTGAATATGAGCCTTTATATGCGTTTCATAATGTTTCAGATCGAATTCATCGCGTGATGTCCCTGCAAAAGCTACATCGAGGCCTGCTGTCAAGCCGTTGAGGGCATCAAGCAATCCGGGAACCCCGGTAAGATCAACCGCTCCCAACGGTAAATCGGCGGATCGGCTCTCTGCCAGCATCTGTCTGACACGTTTTCGTTGCTCGGCCTTCCGTTGCCGTGATTCGATCATTCTATTCCTGAAGTAATCGGCGTCGAACACCAAACCATCAAACAGGAACCTGGACTGGATGTCACTACCGCAGTTCTTGCATTGGTATCTTCGTATTCGCAGTACTGGTACACCGCCACACTCGGGACATCGCTGAAAAGCAACGGTTGGATCTAATTCCTTTCCACAGTAAACACAGCGGCACTTGCCTTCAGTATACATGACCAACAAACCGGTGCATTCAGGACAACGGTGGCCAAACAACATCACGCTGTAGAAGAACTTCTTTGCTTTCTGCATGAAGACTTCGACAGCATTAGCCATATCAAAGGCGAGTGTAATGATATTCATATGCTGGATTCTTCTGTTTGAACTGTTTTCTGGTTCTTTGGCGTGAACTTCCTGCCGCAACTTTTACAAAGCCGGATTTTTCTGACACCCAGTAATCTGGTGGCCCTGGCTCCCTTGCTAACAGTATTCGTTGAGCCACACCCCTCATAAGGGCACTTGTAAGGCCTTCCTCTTGGCATTGACGATCACCTCATGGGACCTGAGAGAGGCCTGAGTATATAAAGGTGTCGATTCTGAGATTGGGTCAGTAACATGAGGAGAGTAGATTTCGAGTGGAACTATTGGAATAGTCATGTCACACGTAAACTCTGGGGGTGCGAAGTTTATGCGTCATAATGCCTTTGTTGAGTCCGGTTTCAAGTGGAACCGGTACGGAATCGGGTTTCCACTCGAAATGCAGTGCCCAGTCGTTTCACACGAAACGTGACAGAGGGAGAGTACGGTTCGAGTGGAACCCATCATTATCATTATAAGAGTATCTATATCTATATATTTTCAATATGGAAACCTATTCTGTCG
>JAFGRL010000176.1 GCA_016935195.1 Sedimentisphaerales bacterium | reverse complement strand
GACGGAAAATGGCAGCAGGATCCCTATAATGAAACCAACGAACCAAACCCCTTCGGCGAATACAATTCGATCATCGAGGTAAAATAGCACCTTCGGCCTGCGGTTCGGTAACACACATTCTTCAAAACCTCTATTTGTCATTATCATATTTTTTTGTATCACCCAGAGCTGGGATAAGATTATAATGTTTACATCGAAATTACACTTGGGATTAACGGATTGTTTTGCAGCTAAATTTATAAACGGATTTATCTGGGCTGGTTGAAAGTGAAGGTCAGTATTGCCGTAGTTTTTCCGGTATTGCTTCTAGTCGCACCGTATCTGTGCGCATCTCCGGTTCATCTTTATGGTGGCAGGTTCGATTTGCTTATCCCTGCCGAGCCCTGCGAAACAAAAGGTAAAATGGAAGATGCAAAAATATATATTTCTGACCACTATATCCTCCAGAACCTTGACGTGGCAATTACTATAACACACAGCAGTGTGTTTGACCTGCAGATTTTTTTAAAAAGTCCCACACAAACAAGGATTTGCCTGAATATGTACAACGTGGATGAATACTTCGAGGGCAGAGATTATATACAAACCATATTTGATGATGAAGCAGCAATTGCTATCGAACAGGCACAGCCGCCTTTTACTGGCCGATTCAGACCTCTCCGGCCATACGAACTTTCCTGTTTTCACGGAGAACAGGTCTTTGGGTGGTGGCAATTACAGGTTTATGATTTCTGGCCCTCGAACGCAGGCAAGCTGACCAGCTTCGAGCTTATGATAGCAACTCCTGAACCTGCACCTTTTATTTTTCTGATAGCTGCCGCCGGCATAAGCATGTTTCTACGGTTATCATAAAGCGTACGATAACCTATTTATCAACCGAATTTTTCTCAATGACTTTTTTCTCGAGTGCTGCTCTAAATTCTGTCAGCTTCTGACCTAAAGACTTCTCGCTAAGTGCCAGAATCTCCACAGCAAGTATAGCCGCATTTTTTGCACCGGCCCTGCCTATGGCAACGGTTGCTACCGGCACCCCCGGCGGCATCTGTATTGTGCTTAAAAGCGCGTCAATTCCCTCCAATCCCGAACCTGAAATCATTGGCACACCAATAACCGGCAGGATTGTCCTTGCAGCCAGGGCCCCTGCAAGATGCGCAGCCATACCCGCAGCGGCGATTATCACCTTTATACCATTGCCGGAGGCAGCTTGTGCAAAATCGGCAGCAGCCTTTGGTGTTCGGTGGGCAGATAAAATTCGCACTGTCGGCTCAATACCAAATTCCTGCAACTGCACGATGCAGGCCTTCATTATTGCCATATCGCTGTCGCTGCCCATAACTACCGCTACAGTACTATTATTTTCAATTGCCATTTGTGTATTCCCAATTAGACAGTTACAATAATGCACGTAATAATAATGACTTGATTAGACAAAAGCAAGTCGGAGTTGTTAAGGTGCAGGCAAGAAGGCCAATCGTTGCAGGGCAATTCTATCCCGACAGGCAGGATTTATGCCTCGGTGAAATCAAACAATGTATCCAGGAAGGTGCTGTCGATAAGCCTCTTGCTGAAACTATTGTTGCCGGGATTGTCCCCCACGCTGGCTGGACGTTCAGCGGGCCTCTGGCGGCAATGGTTTTCTCCGCGATAAAACAGCAGAATAAACAAGTGCATACATTTGTAGTCTTCGGGGCGGCTCACGGTTATTTCGGACAGACACCTGCGGTCTATGATAAAGGTGCATGGTTGACACCCCTGGGCGAAATTGCCATTGACCAGGAGCTTGCCGATTCCATCGTCGAGACCGGTACTGCTGCCGGAAATAGTGATGTTCACCGGAATGAGCACAGTATCGAAGTTCAGATACCATTTATTCAGCATCTTTTTCCGGGTGCAAAGATACTGCCTATACTGGTTCCGCAGTGGGATGATGCTGTAAAACTTGGCGTGTCAACTGGTAGAATCATTAAATCCGAAAAGCAAAAAACTATAGTCTGCATCGGCTCGACAGATTTAACACACTATGGCCCGAGGTATGGTTTTACGCCGATGGGCGTGGGGGCAGAAGCACTAAACTGGGCAAGGGAAGTTAATGACAAAAAGTTTATCGATTTAGCGATAAATCTCGAGGCCGAGCAGATGCTCGCCAGCGCCGCTGAAAACTGCAACGCCTGTGGCCCTGGTGCTGCTGCAGCTGCGGTAGCAGCCGCAAAAGAATTAGGAAAGACCAGTGGATTTTTATTGGCACACACCAACAGCAATGAGGTTATGCTCCGCAAGATGGGCAGCTCAGGTACCGATGCCGTCGGCTACGCAGCAATAATCTTTTAGTATCGTACCTTAAATCGCTAAAATCGCTATCATACATGCAATCTGCACTCATACAGGCTCGGCTATCGCTGCCCAAATGCCCGCCGGTTTTGCTCACAGAGGCAAGAATTGAAAATACCAAACTAAAGGCCGAAATCGCGTGTCTGTTAATATAATCCGACCCGTCACTGCGGTCGAGGTCTTTAGAAAATCACGGCACTTCATTTTTTATTGCTCTTAGCAATATACCTACACTAAGCCTGAAAAAACGCCTGGATATTTTCCCACGGCACTTCCGGCTCTAAAACATGGGCAGGTGCCAGTATTAAGCCGCCGTCAGCATCAACCGTTTCTATTCTGGTTTGTACCTCTGTGTATACATCTTCTGGTTTGCCGAACGGCATGGTCTTCTGTACACTGATTGTACCTAAAAAGCTAAGATGTTTCCCGTATTTTTCCTTGATACGGGCGGGGTCCATACACTCCGGCTGGACCGGGTTGAGTACATCAACGCCGACTTCAATCAATTCAGGTATTAACCGCTCAAGATTTCCGTCGGAATGATAAAATATCTTTACATCGGCACTGACCTGTTTGACTGCCTCAATCGTTGCTTTCAAATGAGGTTTTAGATACTTCCTCCAGGTATCTATGCTTATCATCAGACCGCTTTGCATTGCTACGTCATCTCCAAGCATTATAAGGTCAACGCCGGATTTGGTTAACTCAACGGCAGATGATTTCTGAAAATATGCTGTTTTTTCAAAAATATAGTTTGCTATCTTAGGCCTGAGCATCATATCCTCTAATAGGACAGACATATTTCTTATGTACCATCCCTGCTCAAAAACAGACCCGGCAAAAGCAGCTACAGCTAACCCCTGCTGTTGTATTTTCGAAACTTCCCCTCTGAGACCTTCGTAACGATATGCCTGATCAAGGTCAGGCCATGGATAGTGAGTTATCCGGCCGTAGTCATTAATAGCAGCTAACGGAGATTGAATATGCGTGAAATGCTCAAACGAACCAGGTCGCCACCATACTCCCCATTCATCAACTGCTAAATTGCATTCGTCAAGTGTTTTTGAGAGACCACTGACCTTGGCGGTTGCCATCAGTGCTTCGTCTGGAACCCAGCCGACAAAGCGTCGGCGGGAAAGTTTGGTGGGATTCGGAACTACTGAAGTCATATCCATCTGGAAATACTCAAGTGGAGTCTTAGGGGCACACTTCTTGGTCAGCAGCTTCTTTATGGCCGGAACGTAACCTATCAGCTCCCCGTAGAGCAGCCGGGGCGTACGATCCGGCTTATTTCTATTCATCGCACAGATTATTCTTTGACGAGAATTCATTTACTCACTCCTGAGCGGCTAACAAGTTCCGTATTCTATACTTTGTGCAAATAAGTTTTCAGTTAAATTTCTGATGCAGTTTGAGAACAAATTTCGTACTCGAATCTGCTATTGCTGCGCACGGGATTGTACACGATTGATAAGCACTGCCGCTAATATCAGCACACCTCTTACAACGTGCTGCCAGTACTGGCTGATATTCAGTAGTGTCATTCCGTTGACAAGCACACCAAGAAAGATTACTCCAATTAAGGTTCCCCAAACGGTTCCTACCCCCCCCATAAGACTCGTTCCGCCAATAATCACGGCTGATATTATCACCAGCTCCCATCCCTTGGCTGTTGTTGCTGTGCCGGACATAATCTCTGCCGACTGCATTATTCCACTAAGTCCAGCCAATAATGCAACAATACCCATAACAACTATCTTGACCCTGTTGACGTTAATGCCGCTGAGCCTTGCAGCTTCGGCGTTGCCGCCAACAGCATAAACAGAACGACCAAATGTAGTATAGTTCATTAAAAACTGGATAATCAAAAATACAGCAATGAACACTATCGCAGGAAATGGAATTCCAAAAAGATACCCACCTCCAAAGAAATTATACCATTCGGGAAATGGTGTAAGAGGAAAGCCATCGGTGATAAGCTCCGCTGCACCGGTCAAGACGGTCATCAAAGCAAGTGTGGTGATAAAAGTTGGTACGTTAAACCTGACACGTATAAAACCTGTCAGACAGCCTATACCAAAGCCGACAGCAAGTGTGCATACCATCGCCAAGGGTATTGCCAGATAAACAGGGATGCCGACGTTTGCCTGTATCAAAAACCGGGTAACATAAGCGGTCAGACACCCTGAAAAAGCCACGGCCGAGCCCACGCTAAGGTCAATCTCGCCACAAATAATGACCATAGTCATTCCAAAGGCGATAACACCCTGCATAGAGACGTTACGAAGGACGTTGAAAAGATTCGCTGTCGAAAAAAAACCCTCAGCACGCAAAGCCAGCCCGGCACATAAGACAATGAGGATGATTTCCATTATATATCGCCTTGCCCGCAGTCGCATTTTGAACATTTATAGCTGCCTCCTGTTTGCCTTATCTAGGGCAATACTGCCCAATTAAACCTTTACCGCTCCATACATAAAACGAAAAGCTCCTCGACCGATAGAGTATGGGGCCAAACCTCATCAACTATTCGTCCCTTCTTCATAACTAAAATTCGATGGCATACCTCAAGCAGCTCCTCAAGCTCACTTGAAACAAAAATAGAGCTTACCCCTCGCCTGCTCAGGTTCCACATAATCTGGAAAATCTGCTGCTTTGCCTGAACATCGATTCCTCTGGTCGGTTCATCAAAAAGTATGGCCCGTGGATTAGTGTTCAGCCAGTTGCCTATTACGACTTTCTGCTGGTTTCCCCCGCTCAAAGACGATACCTGCTGCTCAATGTCAAAGACTTGGATGTCGAGCCTTTTGATTAATTCCTTGGCAACAGAGCGCTCCCGTTTAATGGTCGTAAAACCACTCGTTGCAATTTTCCCAAGACTGGCCAGGACCATATTAGCACGCGCGCTGAGAAGCTGAACCAGCCCTTCTTCTTTCCTGTTTTCAGGCGTAAAAGCAATACCCAACCTCTTCATTATTGCCGGCGTTGCGTGCTTTACAGCAATGCCTGCAAGTTTTATTTCTCCGGCATCAAAAGGCTCAGCTCCAAAAATCGCCCTGAGAAGCTCACTTCGACCCGAGCCTAACATCCCGGCGATACCCAGTACCTCACCATTGTAAAGCTTGAAGTTAATATCTTTGAATTTGCCTTTTTTGCCCAGGTTCTTTACCTCCATAACCGTCCGGGTGCCCGCTTTTAATTCGGCGGGTCGCTCTTTAGGTATCACTTCACCGAACATCATATGTACAATCTCCTCAGGAGTTGCTTTGGCTACTGAGATGGTGCCAATGTGATGTCCATCCCGCAGGACAGTAACGACATCAGCAATTTTTGTCAGTTCTCCGAGCCGATGCGTGATATAAATTATCGCAACGTTCTTTTCCGCAAGTTTCCTTATCAATCTAAACAGGCTCTCGGTTTCATGCCGAGCCAGAGCAGATGTCGGCTCATCAAGAAGCAGTGCGGACGGGTTGAATGACATAGCTTTGGCAATTTCGACGATTTGCTGTTGAGCCATTCCAAGCTCGCCGGCTTTGACTGTAACGTCGAGCTCTACGTGCAGACTTTTAAGAACAGCCTCTGCCCAGCTAAAAACTTTCGGCCAATCTATAACCGGCCTTAGCCCCTCACGGCGGGGCAGCCTTCCGAGCAGAATATTCTCAGCCACTGTCATCTGAGGAACAAGACTTAGCTCCTGATAAACAGTGGCTATGCCTTTATCGAAGGCATCTTTGGGGCAGGATAGCTTAACTTCTCTGCCGTCAACAATTATTCTGCCGGTTGTTGGCTGGACGGCACCTGCCAAAATCTTGACGACTGTGCTCTTGCCTGCACCATTTTTGCCTATCAGGGCGTGAACCTTGCCCCCCTCAAATTTGACAGAAACATCATCGAGGGCGACCGTCCCGGGATATTCTTTTCGAAGACCGATGGCCTCAAGTTTGCAGGAATTCACCGTGAACCCTTAGATATCAGTTCCTTTAACCTGTTTTGAAACGCCTTGATACCATTTGGGTCATCACGATAGAGCAATACTCCCGGCATCGAAACGATTCTTTCAACCTCCTGGCCGTTTATGACCTTAAGAGCTGACTCCAGGGCCTTAGAGCCTATCTCAAACGGACGTTGGCCGGTAACCGCATGGAGTATATTGTCATCTGAGAGCAGAAAACCTATAAGCTGCTCACTTATATCAGTGCCAAAAACTGCCACCGAGCCTGCCTTGCCGGAATTTTTAACCGCCATAACTGCCCCGATTGTACCTCCCTCGTTGGCGGCCCAAATAATATCTATATCCGGATTTGCCGTTAGAATATCTCCCGCTTTTCTTACAGCCATCTCGGCAAGCCATGCGTCCTGCTCAGCAACTATTTCAACGCCTTCCAACTCGCTCATTTGCTGTTTGAAGCCTTTACAACGAGCGTTACTCTGCTCCGGAAGCAGCGATTTAAAAGCCAGGATTGCTATCTTGGCTTTACCTGAAAGTTTGTCTTCAATATAAGTTCGAGCTGCCTTTCCGCTCTGAGCCCCCAGGTCAACCTGGTCGCTCTCAATATAAGCTGAAGGAATGTCGCCCTCGATTGTCGTGTTGTAAGTTATTATTTTGATTCCTTCTTCGTGAGCCTGCTTTAGTGCTGTAACCGAAGCTTTTTCACTCAACGGCGAAATTACGATTGCGTCAACCTTTCGGGCAATATAGGTATTCACAAGCTGAATTTCCTTATCCGGCCTGTTGTCGCTGTTAGCCTCGAGAAGTTCTGCGCCCGCCTTTTGTGCTGCTTCTCTCATGCCAAACGTAACCAAACGGAAAAACTGGTCTTCCTGAAAAACTATGCCAGCTATCTTAGGCTGACTTTTCGCCTGATGCTCATCCTTTTTACAGCCTTCGAGCAATAACAGTCCAGATACACAAAACGCAATAACTGCTGTCAGAAACACAAGCTTTTTCATAACCTTTACTCCTCAAATCCTTTTTCGTTAATCCACCCAACAATTAAATGTTCATACACCAGCATTTCAACTCTCAGAGACTATATAGCAGAAAGTATATATGTTCTGCAGGTGATGACAAGTGTACAGAAGTTAAAATTACAGGGCAACAGCTTACTCAGATTCTGTTACGTAAACATCACTACACCCACTTTTGGTAGCTTTTCAGTATAACAAACGTCTCTGTTTTAGAAATTCCTTCTATAGTAGAAAGCTTTTCTGTCAAAAAACTAACAAGGCCTTTGTTGGATTTCACCAGAACTTCGATTAGGAAATCATATCGGCCAGAAACGATAGAAACCGACAGAACATTTTCCAGTTCAGAGATCTTCTGTGCTATTTTGTCCAAATATTTCGCTTCCATCAGTGTTGCGGCAACTACTGCCAATTGTTGATTTTCCAAAATGTTGGGGTCACGCAAAGCCCTTATTTTCAGAACACCATCGCTTTGCAGTCGTTTTAATCTTTGGCGAATCGTACCTTCAGTAACACCAAGTTCCTTGGCGACTGAGCTGTTGGACATATATTTCTTCGACAAGATATTGATTATTTTCCAATCAAGTGTATCCGGCTGCATAGTGCTACTCCTACAACAATTTTTCTAAAAGATTACTGAGAGATTCTGCAGCATCACCGAGAAGCAAAATTGTATTCTTCCTTGGCAGATATAGTGTGTTGTTTAGACCAGCGTACCCGGGTCGGGTATCTTTGTTGCAAATGATTACATAACCTGCCTCGTCCACATTTAACACCGGCATGCCGTAAATGGGGGTTCCTTCCGCTGTCCTGGCAGCAGGATTGACGACGTCATTTGCACCTACCACCAGAGCAACGTCTGTTTCTTTGAATTCCGGATTAATGTCCTCCATAGGGTACAACTTATCATAGGGGATTTCTGCTTCGGCTAACAATACGTTCATATGTCCTGGCATACGGCCGGCAACAGGATGTATCGCGAATTTTACCTGTTTGCCCTTTGCTTCCAATATAGCAAGTAACTGCTTGAGGTGAAACTGAGCCTGGGCCAAAGCCATACCATAGCCCGGAACAATGATTATCTTTTGGGCAGCCCCGATAATAGCCGCTGATTCATCAATGCAAGTAGTCGCATCTTTTGCCGCTGATGTGCTTTGGGGAGTTTCCGGCCAGGAGTCTTTGTATAACGAGCCAAGAGCCGTTTGTGATGTTTTTGATAAAACAGTGGTCCCCGTCAAAATGTCAAAAACACTACTGTTCATAGCCCGACACATAATTTGGGTTAAGATAATCCCGGCAGAGCCAACAATAGCACCGACAGCCACAAGCAACAAATTTGATGTAGCCAGGCCTAGTGTTGCCGCCGCTATACCAGATAGAGAATTCAATAAAGAGATGGTTATAGGCATATCAGCCCCACCAATACGAATCGCAAAAAGGACGCCGAAAATTAAGCTGATGCCAATTAACAAGACAGAAAGCATTGTTACGGTATTGGAAGAGGCAACAGTCACCAATGGAATAAGTATTATGGTAACGATTAATGCTAAAAGATTGAAGATGAAATGACCTCTAAGTATAATAGGAAGCTGTGTTATTCTTGCTGCCAGTTTTGCTACTGCGACAAGACTGCCGCTAAAAGTAACGCCGCCAACTACCAGGGCAAGGGTGCCTGTGAACCTCGTGATACCTGAACTATCTGCGGTGTTGCTGGTAAGCACAACGAAAGCAATGATAGCCGAAGCCGCTCCACCAAATCCGTTAAATAACGCTACTAACTGGGGAATCTGTGTCATGGTAACACACACAGACAGCAAACAGCCAATGACTACACCCAAGACCATTGAAATCCAAAGAACACCCAGGGAAACAATTCCGTTAATAATCATAGTTGTGATAATCGCCACTAACATAAAGGCAGCCCCAAGCAGGTTTCCTGCCCTAGCAGTCTTTGGTGAATTCATAAGTCTTATGCCGGAGACAATTGCTACAACGCAGGCTAAATCTATTAATCTGTATAAAGTTACTGTCATGGTTTTTTGTTCTTATAAACTGTCTCACTTAAACATTTTCAACATGCGATCGGTAATTAAAAAACCGCCGGCAACATTGGTTGTAGCAAGAACAATAGCAGCTGCTCCGATAAACTCGCTGGGACTGTTAACGGCAAGGGCAGTAGCCAATAATGCCCCCAAAACTGTAACACCTGACAAAGCATTCATCCCGGACATTAACGGCGTATGTAACAAACTCGGCACATTACTGATGACCCTGTAACCTGCAAGTGCTGCAATGATAAATAAAATAAATGATAAGCAGTCAATCATTTTTTGATATATGTTTTACTTTAAATTCATCGCCTCGAGAGTTCCGGCATGGATTATTTTGCCATCCTTTGTGACCAGAGCCGAAGCGATAATTTCATCATCCATATTTAAATTTACCCTGCCTTTTTCTACCAAATAATCAACGAAATTATACATGTTATTGGCAAACATCCGTGTTGAACTCATGGCAAGCATACTGGGTATGTTTGGGGTGCCATCTACACTAACACCATATTTTGTGACAAGTTTTCCTAACTCCGATATTTCACAATTACCGCCTTGATCAATGGCAACGTCTATTATAACCGAACCAGTTTTCATCGATTTGACCATTTCTTCAGTAATAAGAACCGGAGCTACTTTGCCGGGAATTAAGGCGGTAAGAATAACTATCTCTGCCATACTAACAATTTGTTTTAAAACCTGACGTTCTTTACCCAGCCATTCTGCTGGAAGTTTCAAGGCATACCCACCTTTGCCAACAGCAACTTCGGCAGGAACTCCAACGTCTATAATCTTAGCTCCCAAACTCATCGCTTGTTCACATGCTTCAGGCCGGATATCTACTGCCTGTACAACAGCCCCCAGCCGTTTAGCGACGGCAAGCGATTGGAGGCCGGCAACTCCTGTCCCAATCACCAGAACGTTAGCCGGCTGGCTCATTCCAGCGGCACTGCTCATCATAGGTATGAATACTGGCAACATGTTCGCTGCCATTAACATGGCTTTGTAACCAGCAACTGTGCTCATTGACGTTAGAGCATCCATGGGCTGGGCCCGAGTAATTCTTGGAATTGAATCAAGGCTTATTGCAATTACGCCTTTTGAAGCTAATTGTTGGACCATTTGATGATTGGCGGGAGATGCCGGGTGTAAAAAAGCGATTAAGTACTGATCTTTTTTCATCATATCAACTTCATGTTTGCCCTTGTTACTTGAGAATCGCGGTTCTTTAACCTTTAAGATTATATCGGACCTGCTAAAGATTTCCTCTGCATCAACTACTAATTCTGCTCCAGCCGCCCTATATTCGTTGTCGGTAAAAAAGGAACCTTCACCTGCGCTGATTTCTACAACCAATTTCGCCCCCTCTGATACCATTTTTCTAACAATCTCTGGTGTTGCTGCAACACGCCTCTCACCTGCCATGATTTCTTTTGGTATCCCAATGGTTAATCTCTGAAAAGTCATATTATCTATCCAGATAAAATGTGTCTCATAAGTATTGTATAGTCAATTTTAAAAGACTAATTACCAAATCAAATCTTCAGTCAACGAAAACATATTTTAAAAACTCTCAATCATTTTGGCAACGAAAAAAAGGTTTTTAGAAGTAATTTTTACGAATCACGTATTTTTTGGCAACTTCAAATACGAATTACCTCATAGGCGTTTATAGAATCACTCTTGCCTGCCAAATCTATAAGAAGTTGGCTTTATGTGAAGAATTCCGAGGTAAACTTAAGCTAATTTCCTTAATTTAGCTGTTATGTGGGACTTTTGGGGGGAAGGTTTTTGTTTTTCCATATTGGCAGCGGCCATTCCAAATGTTTGACATATCTGTGCCGGCCTTGTATCATATCTTCCCAATTTAGCCTCTGCAGCAGGGGCCAGGAAAAAAATTGTAAAAATGTGCATTCGGCAATGGATGAGGCACAGCCTTGCCATTGCTTTTGATTTGTAGGTATTTTCATTATGGCCAAGAAAAAGGTGACGCTAACAAGAAGGCCTTTTGTGCTTATTATCCGTGACGGATGGGGCTATAACCCAGATTCATCCGAGGATGAGTATAACGCTGTCAAACAGGCACACACTCCTGTCAATGATATGTTAATGGCTGATTACCCAAACTGCCTTATACATACAAGCGGAGAAGATGTCGGGCTGCCGGATCGAACTATGGGCAATAGCGAAGTCGGACACCAGAACATAGGGGCAGGGCGGATTGTGCCACAGGAGTCTGTTCGAATAAGCAGGACTATTCAAGACGGCTCATTCTTTGAGAACAAGGAATTTCTAAAACTCGCTGAGTTCATCAGGAAAAACAACGGCAAATTACACCTTCTGGGTCTGTGTAGTGATATCGGTGTCCACTCGCTGCTGGACCATCTGTACGGCTTGCTTGAGCTTGCAAAACGCGAAAGTATAAATGATGTATTCGTTCACGCCTTTACAGACGGCCGTGATTCACCACCAACCAGCGGAGCAGGCTACATAGCCCGGATAGAGAAAAAAGCAGAACAAATCGGTGTCGGCAAAATTGCTACTGTGATGGGAAGATTCTATGCTATGGACCGCGACAGCAGATGGGACAGGGTGCAGAAAGCCTATGAATGTATAACCTCAGGTAAAGGCTTAAAAGCCGAGAGCGCAGCACAGGCCGTCAGCAGCAGCTATCGAAAAGACGTAACTGATGAATTTATTGAACCAACCTGCATTGTCAATGAAGACAATGAGCCGATAGCCACAGTAGAAGATGGTGACGGCATTGTGTTCTTCAATTTTCGCGGGGACAGACCTCGTGAAATTACCAGGGCATTTGTCGAGCCGGCTTTCAAACAATTCGATAGGATGATACAGCTAAATATATACTTCGTCTGTATGACCGAATACGACGCTACGGTCCCGGCGGCTGTTGCCTTTGGCAAGCCCCCAAAAATGAAAAACATACTTGGTGCATACTGGAGTTCGTTGGGACTGAAGCAGTTTCGCTGTGCTGAAACGGAAAAATATGCCCACGTTACTTTTTTCTTTAATGATTACACCGAGAAACCCTTCCCTGGTGAGGACAGGCAAATCGTGCCTTCACCCCGTGTGCGAACATACGACCTCAAGCCTGAAATGAGTGCTTATGAGGTTGCTGATGTAGTCATTCAACGACTTGATTCGGAAAAATATGATGTAATGGTGATAAACTTTGCAAATCCTGATATGGTCGGCCACACCGGCGTGTTATCGGCAGCAATCAAAGCTGCTGAGACGGTGGACGAATGCGTCGGCAGAATCATCAACAAGACAAGAGAATTCTCCGGTGCAGCCATAATCATGGCAGACCACGGCAATTTAGAGAAAATGATAGACGGAAGTCCTGATAATCCGCACACTGCACACACTATTGGTGATGTGCCTTTGATAGTCTTTGATGAGCAATACAAAAATTACAAGCTCCGCGAAGGTGGGAGATTAGCTGATGTCGGCCCTACATTATTGGAAATGATGGGCCTGGCTCGGCCTAAGGGAATGACAGGCAGAAGCCTGCTTCAAAGCAAATAACTCTTGACGTTCTGCGCTTCTTGAGCAGATGAAGGGAAGCAATTCGCAAAACTAACGGGGGCGGGAGAAAAGAGATGGGGCAAATTGTCACCCTCGATGAGAATATGGTCAATATGATTGCGGCCGGTGAAGTAATCGAACGCCCTGCAAATGTAGCAAAGGAGCTGATGGAAAACAGCATCGACGCCGGAGCAACACAAATTAACATATCCGTTGAAGATGGTGGCCGCAGGCTTATCTCTGTCGCCGATAATGGCTATGGGATGGATGCTGATGACTTGGCGCTGGCTTTTGAACCTCACGCTACAAGCAAGGTAAAAAACAGCAGCGACCTCCACTCAATATCAACCCTTGGCTTTCGCGGAGAGGCCTTGGCAAGCATTGCATCGGTGGCCCAGGTAGCAGCCCGCAGCAAAACAAAACACGCAGAATCCGGCAGTTGCATTGAGGTTGACTGCGGCAGCAAAGGCAGCCTTAGACCATGTAGTGCAGATGACGGAACAAAGATTGAAGTAAGAAACATATTCTACAAGCTTCCTGCAAGACGGAAATTCCTAAAAACTGCAAATACCGAAATGAGTCATATAACCGAACATTTCACACGTATCGCACTGGCAAAAAGCGACCTTGGTATGTCGCTGACACACAACGGCAGGGAACTCCATCGGCTGGCCGGAAACGATAACCTTCGCCAGCGTATCGCCAGGCTGTTTTCACCTGAAGTGTCGGAAAATTTAATGCAAACCGAGAGCAATGAACGGGGACTGCATCTTTTTGCCTTACTGGGCAGGCCGGAAAGCTCAAGAACAAGCAGTAAGTTTCAATACGTTTTTCTAAACGGCCGATTCATAAAAGATAAATTCATTTCACATGCAATCAAGGAGGCATATCGAGGCAGCATAGAACCTAACAGATATGCTGTTGTGTTTCTGTTCATTCAAATGCCCTGCGAACAGGTGGATGTGAACGTACACCCCAGTAAAATCGAAGTTCGTTTCTATAATGCCAACCTGGTTCATTCACAGATTTTAAGCTGCCTGCGCCAGAAACTGCTCGGGGCAAACCTTCAGACAACAGCCAAATTGCCGAGCGTTGCAGGTTCCAAAGGCTTTAAGGACAGGGGTAAAATTGCCGATGCAATGAGTGAATTTATAAAAAGTCATCGGCCCGGCCGGGAAGAGCCAAAGTTCTCCGTAAGGAGTCCCGGGGACAACTTTTACAAAACTGAATCTCATAAATTTAAAACAGAGCCGGTGAAATTTACACGAACAGAGACATCTTATGCCCCGCATCAGAAGCCATATTTGCAGATTCACGACAGTTTTATCGTAGCACAAAATGATGAGGGCTTTGTTATCATAGATCAACATGCCCTTCACGAGCGAATCCTGTATCAACGATTACGCAGCAGGACACTAACAGGCAAACTCGAATCACAAAGATTGCTGATACCTGAAAGCTTCCAGCTGAGCGACCACCAGGCCCAGGTTATTAAGGACAATGCTGCTTTGCTGAAAAAATTAGGCATTGAGATTGTACCTTTCGGACCAGGAACTTTTGCTGTACAGGCGTTTCCAGTTTTGCTGGCAAAGGCTTCGCCAACAGATTTTGTGCAGGACTTAATCGATTTGTTACCTGTGGCAGAGCTAACAGATAAAACAATCTTTGAAGGTGCCGGATCAATGCCTGATGAAGTTTTGAAGATGGCTGCCTGCAAAACCGCAGTAAAGGCAGGCCAAAAACTCAGTGACAACGAGATAGAACAACTTCTGGCAGACAGCAAAGAGGTCGAATATGCAGACCATTGTCCACATGGAAGACCAACTACGATAAAGTTCACATTGCGTGAGCTGGAAAGGCAGTTTAAGCGTACATAATGAAGGCAGGCGTCAGGGTTCAGGGGTCAGTTTTCAGCTATCAGTTGGCAACTGACCCCTGACCCCTGAACCCTGAACCCTGAGAGATATGAACAGATTTTGGTTAATTATTGTAGTTATTTGCATTGGAATTTTGTGCCTGGGGCTGATTGTCTCCGGCCCCTGGGGCCTCTGTTGCTCAAAAGAAGGTCCAAAGAAAGTTATAAACACCCCTGAGAGAATTGTCTCACTTGCGCCGAATCTTACTGAAATATTATTCTGTTTGGGTCTTGGCGATAAAGTTGTTGCCGTATCCAGCGACAGCGATTATCCGGCCAAGGCTGCTCAAAAGATAAAAGTCGGCTCATTCTGGCAGCCAAATACCGAAGTAATCATAACATCCAAGCCGGATCTGGTCGTCGGCCTTTGGTTCGACCAGCAGCGAACCGTCGCAGATGCCCTCAGACGCCTGGGATATGAAGTTCTGACACTGAAGGTAGAAAATCTTGATGAAATGATCCAGGCTATTCAAAGTATCGGAGATGCCGCAAACTGCCGCAAACGTGCTGGCCAACTTGTTGATAAAATAAAGAAACAAATAAAGCAGTTGTCAGGGGTCAGTTGTAAGCGGCCAAAGGTGCTTTGGGTGATACAGGCAGAACCCCTGCGGGTTGCCGGAAGAAAAACCTTTGTCAACGAATTGATTGAATTAGCCGGCGGACAAAACGCTATAGGGCCCACTATCGACCGTTACCCTTCGCTTAACTCCGAAGCAATTCTCTCCTGTGGTGCTGAAATTATAATCCAATCGGCAATGACTTCGGCAGCAATCGAAACGCAACAGGAATCTGCCGAGAAATTCTGGAGCAGGTTTCCGCACTTGCCGGCCGTCAAAAACAAACGCATATATGTCGTAAACCCTGATACCATACTAAGATTAGGACCCAGAATACCTCAGGGCATAAAACTTATAACAGAGAAACTCCATCCAGAGAATTACCAACAGGAATAAAATGGAGCCCAAATAAAGGCGGTAATAATGCTGCTGACAAAAAGGAAACTTATCGCTCAATTAGTCATAGCCCTGGCGCTTCTGGCAGTGGTGATGTGCTTATGTTCTTTGGTTGGCTCCTACAAAATCTCATTGCAAAGACTCTTCGAAGGGCCGGCACAAACGGGAAGGAACCTTGATTACGAAATTTTCATCGGCGTTAGATTGCCGCGTGTTGTTCTGGCAGCAATGGTAGGTGCAGCCCTGGCCTGCTCTGGCGTCGTGCTGCAGGCCGTCCTGAGAAACCCACTTGCCGACCCCTATATACTTGGAATATCAAGTGGAGCCGGGCTCGGAGTCGTGACAGCGGTTCTGCTTGGTGCAACCTGGAGTTTCCTTGGCAGTTCGGCACTTGCGGTTTTTGCCTTTGCCGGGGCGATAATGACCGTATGGCTGGTATGGCTTATAGGCTGTTTTGCAGGTAAATCTCAGATAACTGCCTTGCTTCTGGCCGGCGTGGTGATAAACGCCTTTTTTTCAGCCATAATTATGTTTTTAACTTCTATCACCAACAGCCAGCAACTGCGTTCGACAACTCTTTGGCTTATGGGCAACATAACCGAAGCTCCGCCTGCGGCGTTGTGGGCAGGTTCTGCCGCTATTGTGCTGGGCATCATCGGTTTGTTTACTATTAGCTTCAGACTCAATGTCCTGACCTTTGGCCAGGCCGAGGCACGTTCTCTCGGAGTTGACCCTGCCGGCACCAGGTTAATTGCCTTTGGCCTTTCAGCTTTTATTACAGCAGTTGCTGTCAGTCTCAGCGGCCTGATAGGCTTCGTAGGCCTGATTGTCCCCCACGCAGTACGGCTGATGCTCGGGCCAGAACATCGCAGACTGCTTCCTTTAAGCGCAATAACCGGAGCTGGATTCTTAGTAATAGCCGATACAGCCGCACGGACAATCATCACCCCGGCACAACTTCCGGCCGGTGTAATCACGGCAATGGCAGGTGGGCCGTTCTTTTTAATCCTGCTGGCAAGACATACCAGAAAGGTCGGCTGGTTTAGATGAGTATAATTGTTGATGTCAAAAATCTTAGTTTCGGATATACTAAAAGGCTTATCTTAACAAACCTAAGCTTTGAGGTCTCACCCGGGTCTTTCTTGGCCATTGTCGGGCCCAACGGCTCCGGCAAAACAACCCTGTTGAATCTGCTCTGTGGACAATTAAAGCCGGCTTCCGGCCACATAGAAATAGACTCACAACCTATAGCATCATATTCCATTAGGAAACTTGCACAAAGGACTGCAGTCGTGCGGCAGGAATTTGTGCCAGTGTTTGATTTTACCGTATTAGAAGTAGTCTCGATGGCAAGGTCACCGTATTTATCGGTCTTCGGTTTTGAGAAGCCGCAGGACGAGAAACTGGTCAAAGAAGCACTTGAAATGACCGAGACAGCTGACTTTGCAGGCCGTCCCCTCGTAAAACTAAGTGGAGGCGAAAGACAACGGGTCTTTATCGCAAGAGCATTGGCGCAGGATAGTCCCATTTTGCTTCTGGATGAGCCGACCGCCTTTCTGGACTTAAGGCATCAGGTTGATATCTACGACCTGCTAAAGAAGATGCAGACTGAAAAAAGCAAAACCATTATTGCAGTCACACACGACGTCAACCTGGCAGCTCAGTATTGCGACCAGACGCTGCTGCTGACAACCGATGGCAGCTATTGTTTCGGAGCAACTGACGACGTTCTCGTTACGCATCGGCTCGAAAAGACTTATGGAACAAAGATTTTTGCAGGAAAAATCCGGCAGAAAAAGTTCTTCATCCCATTAGGCAAACTTGGAGCAGATAGAAATAACCTAACCTCCTGAAAGTTCATCAGCAGATTTTCCCGGCCTGCGGAGAAGTCTTAAAAACATTTGTCATCCGAGGTTTTATTTGCTATAGATTGAGCTGTAAACACTATTGAGCATTAAAACAAATATGTCCGGGGCAAGAAAACAAAAAGAAGTTGAGTTAGACAGCCTGAGTGATAATGAAATCCTTCAGATGCGGGTCCGAGATTTGAATCTGCAGATTGAGGGCTCTGAACTCAAACCCCTCATAGAAAGGCTTTACAGGGAACTTGATGAAAAAGAAATTCATTTTCATCCCACGTGTTATCTGGCAGATGAGTGGCTCTGCCCCGAAAAAGTGCCCATTATAGGTATCCCTTTCTATCTTGTCCATCCACGGCTAAAAAATATCGAGAAGAAGATGATGCTTGAAGTAGAAGGTGAACCGGAACAGCTTTGTATGAAGTTTCTGCGCCACGAGTGCGGACACGCCTTGAATTATGCTTATCAGTTTTATAAAAGGACCCGGTGGCGACAATTATTTGGACCTTTCTCACAAAAATACTCAGCTTCATATTACTTTCGACCATACTCCAGGCGATATGTAGTGAACCTCAACGGCAACTATGCCCAGGCGCATCCGGACGAAGACTTTGCGGAGACCTTTGCAGTCTGGCTCTGCCCTTCGAGCAATTGGCAGAACAAGTATAAAGATTGGCCTGTCATCAAAAAGCTCAGATATGCAGACCAACTGATGCGCAAAGTCAGCGGTACGGCCCCGAAGGATACTCCCCGGGCCAAGCCGCCATGGTCGGCTTCACGCATGACTTCGACGTTGGCCGCCTATTACGAACGCAAACGTAAAGTGCTCGGAAGTGAGTTCCAAGGCTTTTATGATGACAGTTTAAAAAGGGCATTTGCTGCCAAAAGCAAGTCGGGCTTGAAGGCCTCAAAACTGCTTCGGCTGCATCGGCAGGAGCTTGTAAACAATGTTACAACATGGACCTCTCACCGCAAGTACGACATTTACCAATTAGTCAATAAGCTCATCGCACGCAGTGATAAACTTGGACTTTATGCGTGCAATGATGACATTGTAGCTGCTGCAAGTTTGCTTACGGCTATTGCTGGCAATACTCTAAGAAACCAGGAAAGGCATAAACCTCGATGAAAAAAAAACTAAAAATCACAGTACTGGTCGACGAGGCAGAAATACCTGCCAATGACCCGCATTTTGAGCTTTGCCCGCCGGAGCCTATTACTGAATATCATGTCATTGAGGCTTTGCGCTCTCTGGGGCATGACGTATTAATTGTAGGAGCGGCTGAAAATATCAGTGAGCTCGCTAATAACTTAACCAGAACAGAGCCTGATTTGGTCTTCAACCTCACTGAGCATATTGCCGGAGACAGACGACAGGACAAAAACATCGCAGCTCTCCTTGAAATGCTTCATATTCCCTTTACCGGCACCTCGGCAGCCGGACTGATGTTGTGCCGGGACAAACGCCTCTGCAAGCAGCTTTTGAGCCTGCACAAAATCCGTGTGCCCGGCTTCGTATATCTGCCTCACAACAAGGCTATTCATATCTCAAGACATATTCACTACCCACTCGTTGTCAAGCCGGCATTCGAAGACAGTTCAGAAGGTATTTCAAACGCCTCGATTGTTGCGACCGATGCAGCACTAAAAGAACGGGTAGAATTTGTCCATCAAAAATGGGAGCAGGCAGCTATCGCCGAGGAATATATCGAAGGAAGAGAACTATACGTCAGCATTTTAGGCAACAAAAAGCTAACGGCCCTTCCTGCCCGCGAATGCTTTCTCAATCCTGAAACTAACCAGGGGCCCTGCCTGGCTACATACAGAGTCAAATGGAATATCGAATATAGAAAGAAATGGAATATCACCTTTGGATTCGCAGAGCTTGAGCCGAATGTGGTCAAAAATGTGGAGCGTATATGTAAAAAGGTTTACAAAGTTCTGCAAATTTGGGACTACGGGCGAATTGACCTTAGGCTCACTGCCGACAATAAAGTTATCATACTTGAAGCCAACGCCAACCCGGATCTTGCCTATGGCGAAGAAGTGGCCGAAGCGGCTGCAAAAAGTGGTATTAGTTACGAGAAACTTATAGAGCGCATCATACACCTTGCCCTGCGACGGTATAACTAATGCTCGTATATCGTATCCACAGGACAAGTTGCTTGATGCGGATTGCGTATATCGCAATTGGTTATTGTAATTTGTTATTTGATAAGAGGTTTCTCACCCAAAACGCTTAGACTGCCGATTCATTCGGCAGGTTATCTTTCTCTCATCACCCAGCCTCCAAAGCCAGATTTCGTCATTGCGAGCGACCTGTCCTCCGTAACTTGCTGCATAGTAGTCCCAAAGGGCGAAGGATGGAAGCGAAGCAATCTCAACTGTTTACCTGCCACCTGTGGGCAGGGGGAATTGTTTAGCTCCGGCACCCGTGGCCGGGGTATTCTGAAAAGCATACATCTGTCGACTGGAGAGGCCTTAAACTCACAGAGTCTATCATAAAGCTGCTCGGCCTGGGTGCCCTTAAGATCGTCAATAGAATTGATGCCGATATTCTGTATATCCTGGGCAATAGTTTTACCAACGCCGGGAATTTGTTCTAATTCCTGTAACCTGGATGATTCCATAAAAAGCTGCCTTAGATATTATTCACCATTTACCAACCACCATTCACTAATTCGCCGCCCCGGCTGTCAGCCCCCGTTGTTAGCTGATTTGTAATTATTCGGATTTTGGAAAAGAAAGCAAGGATTTTGTTTGGTAAATTCCATGTGGATCCGGGAATGGAAAACCCCTTGCGGTGCAGAAATTTAGTGGGGTAAAAGACCTCACCCTACAGGCTAAAAACGGCGTTAGTGCCGTTTCTAAAAAGAAACTTACAGTTTTTGTCATTTCGACCGAAGTCCCGACTTGTCGGGACGAAGTGG
>JAFGRL010000175.1 GCA_016935195.1 Sedimentisphaerales bacterium | reverse complement strand
ACTTCGGCTACGCCTTCGTTCCGTTGTGCCAATCCTTTGACATAGGTTATAACAGAAGTGTCAGATTAAATCTTGACTATTCCAAATAAAGTGCTTCAGTGACATAAGTTTTTGTTTATGTGGTTCAATCCTGGTGTCTATGTGGTTCGAAAGAGCGAAAAGTTGAACGTTTGATGGTCACTATGTGGCAATGCCACCTAGCGCATTTTTTAGCCTGTAAGGTGGGGTCTTTTACCCCACTAAATTTCTATTTTTCATCATCAAGCCTTTTCAGCACTTTAGTCACTCTTGTCCTCGATACACACAGGGATCTTGCCAAGTTAGCTTTGCATTCAATGCTGTTTGTGCCAATCAAGGCTTGCCATTTTTCTGGTAGCTGAAGAAGGCCTTGCAATGACAGAAAAGGTAATTTCCTGCCCATATAAGGTTAAATAGTAATTTGCACCATTCTCGGGGCGTGGATTATTTTTGGCCCTTTTGTTTTTCTCTATTTCGTTGTGGGCTTTGTTCTTTGCCTAAAACCTCTTTCAATTTTTCATTTCGCAGCTTTTTTAGCTTCTCTGTCAGGTCATTTTCGCGGAGCATAAATTCAAGATAGTATTTACCTTCATCCATAGGTATGCTGATTTTGCCGACATAATCAGATTCGACTGCCTTTTCACTCTTTTCCTTAGCAGTTCTGGAGCTACGGTATCCTGTATCAATCGGCTTTGGCTGTTGAATTGTAATTGTATTTCTGCTGATATCTAAATTAACTTGCCCATCAACGGTGGTTACTATATTTAGCAGGGCCTGTCCAAGCTTTACGTTTTGCATATCCACGGTTATTTCTTCGGTTAACCATTCGGGTTGCCTTTTGAATATGTGCAGTTCCATTCCAGTCCAGCCGGCGAGTTTTTGGATTATCTGTTCGGCTAATTCGTCCTTGAAAGATATATCGACAATCTGGTCAAGCCTTGCGGTTCCAAATTCTTTGGTTGTAACGAGTCTGATTTCTGCTGTTTGATTTTGGAAGTACATTCCTGAGACATACCATTCGGTCTCTTGTCTTCGATGTCTTAAAGTTAATTGATCTAATAATTGGGCGAGAGTAATTGGCGTGGAGAGGTTCCAGCTTTCTCCAGGCGTTAACTCTTTACCTTCCGGAACAACCTCAGCAAGTTCACGCAATACGTCATAAATCACATCATAGTATTCTACCGGTAGAATAACGATTTCCTGGCCTAATGCGTCGTTTATGGTTTTTTGAGAGTCGCCGACGATGTAGGTAGTGATTGGATTTGTGTATATGGCCTGCAGCAATTCGAGCTGTTTGGCAGTTGGTCTGCCGAGGATGTGTTTTAGCTGCGGCCGGGAATATATCGTTATTTTCTCATCTCCGACTGCATAACGCATAAAAAAGGCGTTTAGCATTTCGGTCATACTATCTGCCAAAGGGCCGGTTAGTGATACAGATAGCCTTGTGGCTTTTCCGTTGGGGAGTTTCCATACAGCCTCTTCGGAAAGAACAAAACTAATGCCAGCCTTTTTGCCGATTTGTTCGAGAGCTTCAGTGATAGTTACAGTGTTTAGCTGGATGTTGAGAGGCTGACTCAATTTTTCCTGCAGTTTCAGGTTATCAGCGCAGGCAGGATTAGCTGTTAGAATAAGTACGGCGATTGTTGCTGCTGTGATTTTTGCCAAGTGTCTTGTGTTCATTTTTTGTCTCCTTTTCCCATTTTTTCAAAACAGGTAAATTATATCACCGAGACCTTTTGACGCACTGCCGTTGTCTGCGTACATAGGCTCGGGTGCGGTAATTATAATCCAGGCTGAGCCGGTTTCATTTTCTCCAAAATCACTATCAGATTCAATTATGTCAATGCTGCAGGAGGCTAATTGTTTGGCGGATGGAGCGATATCAACGAATGTGGCTGATTTAGCAGTTTTGTCAGCGATTTTGATGAAAGCTGAAGCACTGGATTGTATAAGTTTGACGTTTGCCCTGCCGGTGATGGCAGATTGCTCTTTACTGACATAGCTTACTTTAAGGATTATTACCAGTAAGATTGCTGCTGCAACGGCTGCTGCAGTTTTTAAGATTCGAATTCGCCTTATTTTTGTCGCCATAGTTTCCTGTGCCTGGTTTATTCTGTTAGATATGGATGTACTGAATTTGCTCCAGTCGATGTCTTGTAATTGCAGTTCGACATTTTGCTCCAATAATTTGTCCAGGTTATCTGTCTGGTACTCTGTCATAAATATTCCTTTAGCAGCAGTTTTAATTTCGTTCTTGCCTGGTGAACATGCCAGCGGACTGTTTCGGCGGAACATTTCATAATTTGCGCTACCTGGTTCTGCGAAAGCCCCTGCAGGCCGAATAGTGAGATTGCCATAGCTTCTTTTTTTGTAATTTTTTCCATTGCTGCCTCTATTGCCGTTTGCAGTTCTTTGCCGATTTGATTCTGCTGCGGCGAGTTAACTTTTTTTGCCGGTCTTAGTCTGTAGTTTTTTAGCAAAGTTTGTTGTTTTCCTGCAATTCTTAGCTGGTCGATAGCTTTATTTGCGATGATGCGCAGCAGCCAGGTTTCGAATCTATTTATATCTTTCAATTTACCAATTTTCAAATAGGCGGTAACAAAGCCTTGCTGGACTGCTTCTGCAGCCCCTTCAGCGTTTCCTATTATTTTCACAGCTAATCTCATTGCCTTTTTTTGATATTGCTGAACTATTTGGTCAAACGCCCTTCTATTGCCGGCCAGGCTTTGCCCTATCAGTTTTTTAATCTCGGGATTTTTTAAATTATCTTCTTTGCTCACTGCCTCTTCCTCTATATCAAGACGCCGGATCTTGCAGTAACGTTAGTATTTTTTTTAAAATTACTTCAACTATGGTACGCTAAAAACACTTAAAAATCATTCCTGCATCTTAAAGCGGAAATAAACATATATTCTCAAAATTACACCGTCCGATAAAAAGCTCCTTATTTGAATAGGGCCACCGTATTGTATACTCAGACTGCCTATTTTGGCTGATGTTGTTATAATTACTGTAACTTCAATATTGACAGTAACATAAATAAATTGATCAATAGAAACTTTTGGCTGTCCCCAAGGAGCAACCAGGAATGTCGCAGATAGATTGCTTCGTTGCTTACGCTCCTCGCAATGACAACTCATCAAATCATGAGCGACAGAGTACTAGCAATGCCAAATAAGGCTTTATAAAATTAGCCTCAAAGCAAAAGAAATTTTGTATTTTTGTTGCCTTCCAGCTAATGGTCTGTCGTAGCTAAATCGATGGATGTCATTGCGAAGGATCGCAGCGACTGTGGCAATCTTGGAGCTTCGCACGGTTGAGATTGCTTCGCTTCGCTCGCAATGACAGTTCCTCAAATTACGTGCCACAGATTACTAATATCTTTTTCTTGCTTTACGACTTCACTTTTTGTAACTTGTTGGGCTTAAATGTTTGTAAAAAAGATAAGCTGCCTTTGGTGGCCAATCATAACAAAGAAGGGTATCGTATATAAAATTGCAGGTCAATTGTTTCACGTGAAACAATTTGAATGAAAATTTTAAGTTCGACTATAGATTTTGCTTTATAGATTCCGAAGAATTAACAGGATAGTAAAATTTTTTAGTGTTGATGCCTGCGTCAAAGGTATAAAACGACGAACAAAATGCTTGTTTTTATCCCCTTCCTCACGGTCGGGGCTTGGAATTTGGACTTTTGGCGGTGACATCAGTGTTCTGAGATTTATAATTTTTTTGTGATGGAGCGATTAAAATGCCAAAAGAGAAAATAAAACACTTAGGCAGGGGGCTTGAAGCGCTAATAAGTCCGATAACCTCATCTCCAGACAGAGTTGCTGAGTCGGTTCTGGGAGAGACTTTTTCTTATAACATCTCTGATGATAAGAAGTTACATGATTCATATATGGATGTCAGCATTGATGTGATTTCGCCAAATCCATATCAGGTTAGATCTGTGTGGGATGAGAAAGAGTTGGCAAATCTTGCAGATTCAATTAAGTCTAACGGTGTGATTCAACCTATTATTGTTCGACCAAATGACGGCGGATATCAGATAATTGCAGGTGAAAGGCGTTTCAGGGCAGCTAAGATGGCATCGATGGAGACGATACCAGCGTTGGTTAGAAAGGCAAGCGATGAGCAGCTACTTGAGCTTGCTTTGGTAGAGAACATACACCGAAGCAATCTGAATCCGATTGAGCGAGCTAAAGCTTATCAGAACTATTTAAAAACATTTTCAATAACACAGGCACAGGCTTCGCAAAGGCTTGGTGAAGACCGTTCGGTTATTGCCAACCACATTCGATTACTTGAGTTGCCTGACGAAATAAAGCAGATGTTGGTTGATGGACAGCTTAGCATGGGCCATGCAAGGGCTATTCTTGGTTTAGCAAACAATGAACTTCAGAGAAAGTTAGCTAATCGTGCGCTTGCAGGAAGATTAAGCGTCCGGGAGGTTGAGAGGCTGGTACGAAGATATACATCAAGTTCATCGAGAAGTACGGTAGTAGTCAGTAAGCCTGCGCACATTGTTGACCTGGAAAATAAGCTAAGCAACCAATTAGGAACAAAGGTTCATATTGAAACACGCAAAAATGGGCAGCGGGGCAACATAGTTATTGAATTTTATTCGTTAGATGAATTTGACAGGATAACAGAGACTATAGGATTGACAACAGCGCAAGAGGTCTGATAGAAAATAATAGTTGGTTTAAGAATAATTTTGCAAAAGTAAAATATTCTACGAGATATAATAGTGTAGGTTTTTAGGTAATGTGTTAACCAGGGATTTCTTATGTAATTTGGAGGTTTTGCCATGAAACGTGTAACCTTGTTGTTTGCGACTATTATCGGTTGCTATTGTCTAAATGTGGGGATTTGTACAGCAAATGCGGCTGGTAAAGGAAAGAAAGTTCAGAACAAAGTTGCGAAAAGTACACCAAAAAAGGTGCTGGAAGATTTGCCCAAGGCTGATGTGAGTGTATCAGAAGTAAATGCCGTCGAAAAGCCAAAAGAAGTGATGGAGCCCAATAAGAAAGAAGTTGAAAAAGATATATTAGAGAAAGAACAAGACGAGCTACAGCAGCTCGAACGTAACCGTCAGAGAGCAGCACGAAAATGGATGGAAGGCAACGCTGAGGAAAAAACAAGTATGATGAGGATGGTTAATCGACAGGTGGAAACGGAGCTGAAGTTTTTACGGAAATTAGCTCAAGAGGAAGAAGCAACAAAAACAGTAGCAGCGATTGACAGATTAATAAAAAACAGAGAGGCATTTTCTAAGAAGATACTGGAAAGAATTAACAAAAAGAAGTCTGGTCCTAAGCAGCGAGAGGAAAGGAGAAGCAGAACAGACAGGCCGGCGAGAAGAGGCAAACGTGAGCGTAGTTCGGACCGCAGCGAGAAGGTTCGAGAACAACAAGAAAATAAACGTGAACAAGATGAGGCCAAAGAGCAGGAAGATTCTTCGAGAAAAATTAAGACGCGAGATGGAGATGTAATCATTTGACCGGCAGCAAAGCCGGCGGTTGGTGCTGGCCTGTGTTCCAAAAGTTGCGCTCTTTCAAACGTGATTTGAAGAATTGCCATTGCGAGCCCCCCCAAGGTGGGCGTGGCATTGTCTTCACTGCCAAGGTTTGAGATTGCTTCGGTCGCTTCACTTTCTGGCAATGACATCCATTGAGCTGTGAGCCAGTAGTAGTCAATTATGCGATTTGGGGTAAGAGAGGCGGTAGGAATGCGCGCAGTTGTGCAGCGGGTAAAAAGTGCCCTAGTGCAGGTTGATGGAGAGGTTGTTGGACATATTAATAAAGGCCTTTTGGTATATCTTAGTGTTGGCAAAACAGACCTGGCTGAAGATGCGGAATATATGGCAGATAAGTTGGTAAATTTGCGTATATTTGCCGATGATACGGGCCGAATGAACCAAAGCATTTGTGATGTCGGCGGGGCGGTGTTGCTGGTTAGTAACTTTACTTTGCACGGCGACTGCAGGAAGGGCAGAAGGCCCGGATTTGATGAGGCGGCCAAGCCTGAATTAGGTAATGACCTTTATGCCAAGGTCGCATCATTGATTGTACATAGAGATATCAGTGTTGAAAAGGGGGTTTTTGGAGCTCACATGCAGGTTACCAGCGTCAATGATGGGCCTGTAACTTTTCTGTTAGATAGCTGTAAGCAGTTTTGACGCTCGGTAATTAGCCGGTATAAGGTCGTTTTTTATAGCGCTCAATATCGACACCGATTGATTTCCAGGTCTCGGTAAGGTCAAGGACTTGGCCTTGCTCGCGGGCTTTGTCTATCATTATGCCGACGACTGCGCTTAAGAGGCCTTCTTCGCCGCTGCATTTTGGTGGTGTGTTATTTTTCATTGAATCGGCAAGCTCTTTGACAAGGGTTTTGTCGCCTTCGACGTGCAGCTTCTGATTTGCCTCGAGCTTTCGACCTTTGCTGTCCTGCTGCCCTTTGTATTCTATCACGGTGGGCTTGTCATCACCGATGGGCTGGTATTTCAGTATTGCGGCATACTGGCCCACGATGAGGTTTCCCTCGGTGCAGTGGCAATAGAGCCGCCTTTCAGGGATGATGTTGCAGGTAGTGGCCTGGAACTGGACGCGGATACCGTTGTAGTATTCGATTATTGCAACAATGTTATCTTCGATGGTTTTTTCAACGGTGAAGGGATTTATTCCAGGGTCCCATTCTGAGTGCAACCGGTAGAAAGATTTTGATTTTTCGAGGATGTGCTTGTTTTTTTCAATGAACATATCGTTTCCGCCGAATGCTGCAACTCGATACGGGATAGATTCTGTAATCCAGTTAAGGATGTCGAGGTCGTGGACACATTTTTCTAAAATGTGTGGCCCGCCTATATCTTTGTTTCGACGCCAGTTTGCCATTAGGTAGGCGCCGTGGCCGGGGTTGATATTCTCGTTGCCGTCGATGCTTACTATCGTACCGAGTATTCCTGAGCTGAATAGTTGCTTGGCTTTTTTGTACATTTCTATGTATCGCATGCAAAAGCCTGTGGCAAAGAGTTTGCCGCTTTTTTGGTGTGCCTGTTTTATTGCGACGCAGTCTTCGATTGTTGTGGCCAGAGGCTTTTCGGCGAATACGTGTTTGCCGTTTTGAAATGCTGCAACGATTTGCTCTCGGTGAAATTTGTTGGGTGAGCCGACCATTACCCAGTCCAGTTGCCGGTCTTTGACGAGCTGCTCGTATGAGCTGTAGATAGTACCATCGGTCAGGCCGATGTTTTCAAACATTTTCTTCACAGCTTCGGTGTTCGGGTCGTAGGCACCTTTTATGGTTATTCCGTCGTACTCTGACAAATATCTTGCCAGTCCACCTGTTCTGCCGCAGCCTATGACTGCTACTTTAATGGTATCCATAAAAATTTTCTCCTGATGTTCTTATGTTTCTAACGCCTTAAAGCCCGAGAAGATATCATCTTGCAGGAAAAAGTCAAGAGTAAAATCACGGGGAAAATAAGCCGGGGCTGTTATGTTCCGGGTTTAGGGTATTCGTTAATTGTCCAGTTGTAGTTTATGTATTTGACGGTGTAGCTTTCAAGTTCAAGGAAATTTACATCATGTTTAGAGACATATTTAGTAATGAGGTTCAGGACTGCTCGGACAGATAAAGGCTGGTCCTTGAATTTTTTTTCAGTAACATATTTTTCGATGAACTCTGTACCATACCAGTCAGATTTGAACATTGGGGAAAGGTAAACGGTCTGTTTTGCCCTGTCTATCCTTAAAGCGAGTTCGTTAGTGAGGAATTTTCTTATCTGGTCGTCAAGTTGTTCATTTAGTTGATGGCCATAGTAAGGCTCATTTCGAAGCGGCGGGCCGGATGAGCACCCCTGTGATAATGCGAAAAATACCTTTGGTTCATTGAATTTTTCGCGGAAGAATCTCCGTTCAATTTCGGTGAGCGTAAAGATTTCATCCATGACGGTAAATTTTTGGCTTTTGATACCTCCGATTTGTTTGTTGATATGTCTTATGCTGTACGGACCCCAGATGATACTAAGGACCCGTGGAGCTTTTATCGGGTAATTATCGAGGATTATGCTTAAGGTATTCATATTATAAACGTTTATCCAGAACGCAATTTTATCCTTATCTGACCATTGGCTGTATTGGTCTTTCTTGAGTTCGTCACACTCGTTGAGCAGTTGCTTTAGTTCGGTTCTTTTTAGTTTAAGGCTGTTGTAGTTTACAAGCCCCTGGTCATTTACGAAGTCTCTGAGAATATCGGCAAATTTATCGTGGAAAAAAGTAGCTGGATTTTGTTCAGGTTCCGGTTGTTTTTGCTCAGAAATCTGTGGGCCGCCAGGCTGCTCAATTGTTGTTTCGACAGGTTCGATTTTGGCCGGCTGCGGCTCGAGAGGTTTTGTTTTAATCGTGGTACAGCCGGTTAGAAGGGCCGAGACAACCAACAGCATTGTAAGAACAGATATATTTCTGTTCATTTTAATGTCCTGAAATTTATAGATAATCACTTATAGAAGATTTTCATCCAAGATTTTAGCATAAAAGAACGATCGATTCGATGTTTTTTTCATATTTTTGTAGTTTGTAGTTGATTTGGTAATATGGGCTGGTCGTGAGAATTTCGACTGTAAAGTAATAACGGCATTGGTTTCTTATGGGGCGGGACTGTCCTTGAGGATTTTTTTAAGATTGTATTGGGCCAGGGTTTCTTGCTGAGCCCCAGCTATGTTTGTGAGGATTTGTGGCTGGTCCGGCGTTGATTGTGCAAAGCCTGCCTGGGCAAGAGCGTATGTAACATCGCTTAACGAGATATTTTGTGGGTCTTTTACGGGGATGAAGCCGACCTTTGGTTCGGAGGTTTTGGCGAGCAGCTCGCAGCGGACAAGGTGGTCGAGTATCTTGTCTGTAAATTCAGCTGGCATATTTAATTTGCTGGAGATTATCTCGGCTGCTACGGGAGCATTGTTCTCTTCAAAAGCAAGGGCGATTTGACGCATAATATTAATTGCGGTGATATCATTTGCGACGAAGTGCTCCTGGGTCTTCCTTGCAGCGGCGATTTCGGCAGCGTCAAGGGTCTTTAGGTGCTGAGTGGTGAAGGTAAGCTGTAGGCCGAACAGAACAATCAGCCAGGTGATATAAATCCAAAATACACCAAGTGGTATCAGGCCAAGCACACCATAGATAGTGCTGTAAGGGATGAATTTTGTTACGTACAGGCCGAAGCCCCCCTTTGCAAGGGTCCATACCAGTGCGGCTACGGCGGCACCCCATATGGCTGCCTTTGCCTGAACCTTTGTGTTCGGCAGGACAAAGTATAAAAGAAAAAACGCAACGACGGATACTATGTATGACAGTATGCCTGGGCCGATATGTGTTAAGACTGTCCTGTGCAACTGGACAACGGTCAGGAATTTTGTGCTGACGAATATTCCGAGCATCAAAAGCAATGGCCCAAGTGTCAACAGCGCCCAATAGTTAATAACCCTATGAAGAAATCCTCTGCCTCTCCCGACGTGCCAGATATTATTAAATGCCCTCTCGACGGTTGAGAGCAGCGCCAGCGCCGCCCAGATAACGATAACTGCGCTTATTATGGTGATTGAGCCCTTGTCAAGTCCTGAGAAGAACTTTGCAACTATCTGGTCGAGGTAATCTGTGAGCATTATGGTCTGGGAAGAATTTTCGGGGTCGGGGTACTCAATTCTCGAAAGGTGAAGTTGCTCATATATCAAGCCCTTTGTATTCTGGCCGGTTTCTTTATATGTGGGAAACATCTGGAATGCCAGCAGCATTACAATGGCCAGTGGTATGATGCCGAAGATGGTATGATATGCCAGTGCTGCAGCTCGCTGGCCTGAACGATTTTTTATCAAGAGCCTTGCGCAGTGTGACCAGAGCTTAACCTGGAAAACGATAAATCGGCTTGTTTTACCAAGCTGAGCAGTGGGAGTAGTAAGTATTTCCTGGAGCATAGCCGTTCCTTTCCGGTTTTGATTACGGCTTTGTATAAGTTCGTAAATATTATGCCCTTACTTGAGCAGCTTGTCGAGTCCTTCGATGAGTTTTTCCTCGAGCTGCTGTTGTAATTGCTGTTTTAACTGCTCTTCAAGCAGCTTGCCGAGGTCGAGTTCTGGTTTGTCGGTTGTTCCTTTGACAGGCAGTGTAATTCTTTCCCCGGATGCTTCTTTGCCGAGTCTTGCGGTTTTTCCGGCGGTTGTATATGGAAGGGTGATGGCCATATCCAGGGTTTTGTCCAGGCCGATTGTTCCTTTGAAGTTTACGGGATTGTCGCCAATATCCATTTGCATATCATCATAGCGAAGAAAGCCATTCTGCAGGGCGAATTTTGTAGGATGAATGGTAATATCCTGGCCGTGTGCTTGTGAGCCTGCCAGCGTAAGAATCTGGCTGAGAAAACCGGAAGACTGAAGTTGCAGGTCATTTATGGCTATTGTTCCGATGACCGTGATGTCATTTTTGTTGTCGGCCTTGAGTGGTATTGCAAGCTTCTGGCAGTTGAAGTTTACTTTGCCGTTAACATTTAAGGTTTTTGCGAATATTGGATTGACGAACGTTAGAAGCTTTGCAGAGACTTTGTCGTTAAGCTGGACATCTTTAGCTATTTGCAGTGGCTTTGGTATCTCCAAAAGTGTTGGTGTGCGTTTGAAATCTGCTCTGGCGGCGAAATTTAACAGGCCGTTGTTAACGGTTGCCGAGAATGGTTTGATATCAAGCAGGCCATTTTCGATGCCGATATTGAATTCAGCAGGCCCGAAGTTCAGCCCCATATAGTCAGCGCTTTGAAAACCCAGTTTTGCATTCGTTTGAAGGCTGGCGAGCAGTTTATCGTCCTGGTGGAGAGGGTATTCGCTGCTGAAGGTAATAGAATCTGTTCTTTTGCCTTTGATGTCCAGACCCTCGGGTAAAAATGCAGAAGCAACAGAACTTATAGCAGCCCAATCGTATTGCAGGTCTGCATTGCCGGTCAATTTGGTTTTGTCTTGTTGGGTTTGTTTCTGGAAGTTGCCTTTTATTTTTATGTCGGGACTTGCCAGCTCGAGATTTTGAACCGCCCAGCTTTTGTCGGCAGGGTTATAACGGATGTCAAAGGTTAGTGAAATGTTATCCTGGATAAAGGGCTGTTTTTGCGGTGAAACGAGTTTGAAATTAGAGATTTTTGTGGAATCGGTAGAAATGCTGTAGATGCCTTCTTTGGAGGTTACAGATATATTGGATTCTGCGGTTCCGGCAATTTGAGTTGCCTTTTGCAAAGGGCCAAACATCACTGCATAAGGAGTGAGTTTCTGCAAATAGACCTTTGCCAGCAGTGGGATACTAAGTGATGCAGTGGATTTTTCGCCGACTGGTATGACCGCATTATTTATTGCTATTTCGCCGAATGATGTGTTCGTCTGAAAAGTGTTTACATTTATCGTGCTACTTGGCTGCATAAAGGAAAGTGAGTAGTCCGCCGAAGCGAGCGGCTCGTATACGGCGTTTCCATCCGGTGATGTGATTTTGATATCTTTTAAGGTCAATGAGCCATCTGCCTGAAGTTTGTCTTTTTTAATTGACATTTTGTTTTTATCGATGATGGTGCCGGATAATCTGTATTGTCCGAGGTGCAGGAATTTTTCGAGCTCGGCTTGCAATTTGGCAAGGTCAACCTCGGCGTTGTAATTGAGCGATTCGAATGGGCCGGAGCACTGAATTTCTGCAAATGGTGCAGAAACCTGCAAATCATCAAGGATTAAATTGTTTTGGCTGGTGGTGATTTTGGCCTTTGCTTCGACCGGCTGAGAAAGAGCTACAGCTTTTCCTTTTACGTTTGCTTTTAACTGGTCAAGGGTAAGCTCGCAAAAAATGCTTTTTTGCGAGCCAGCGCTGCGTGTCTCTGCTGTTGCTGTAAGTTTGCCGGAAGTTAGTTCAGTATGTTCCTTGAGACCCAGTGTTTGGGGAATTTGTGCGCAAAGTGCCACCATATCACAGGCGAGTTTGCCTTCGAGGTCGTACTTGGAATCATGGTTCAGGAATTCAGGTAGGGCATCAAGATCTGCTGGAAGGTTGCCTCGTGCTGTAAGTGACAGCCAGTCCGTCTGAAAGTTAAGGTTGTTAATTTCCACGAAATCGCCTGAGCGGGTTAGTTCGGTCTGCAGGTCGAATTTTTTGGTCTTTAGCTTATCACCTTTGAGGGCCGGGCCGGCAAGGTTTAAGTCTTTTCCTGTCAGACGGCCTGCGATGTTTTGCAGACTGCCCTGTTTGATTTCGGTTTTTATGTTCGCTGAAATAGTTCCTTTGGCTTGCATGTCGGTTCCGGCAAGGGCAAAAATTGATTCCAGAGAACTGATGTCAAGGTCATTTATTTCAACTAAAAGGTTGCCTGTAATATCCTTAGGGGACCAAAAAGTTTTGGTTTCAGAGGTTATGGAGCCGGCTGCCTGAATATTGGATTGTTTATCTTTTGTTTTGACGACGGTCTGCAGTTTAAAGTCGGATTTTTTGCCGGGAGGTTTTAGATTTATCGTGGAATTGATATTGGCAAGCTCAACGGTTTCAGCAATATGAGATGCTCCTTTTCCCGAAGGTTTGACCGGTGTTCGCAGGTCTGTGACTCGGAGGTTGCCATTGTTGACAACGAGGTCTATCTGTTTTATGGGCAGGGTAGGTATCGGTTCTTTATGACGGATTTTTTCACCCTGAGTTTCGAGTCTCTCCGTTCCTTTTCTTACCAGATTAATTTTTACCTGAGGCTGGTCAATAATTGTTTTACCGAGAGATAGCCGGCCGATGAGTATCGATGCGTAGTAAGGCCTGGTGGTAATTTGTTTAACAGCAAGAGAAGTTCTGCCTTTGTCATCTGCGAAATTAAGCTCTTTTACCTTAATTCCCTTTAACCAGCCCATTGAGAGTCTGTCAAAATCCAGCCGGCCAGATAACTTTTTGTTTATTTTAGAAAGGAGAAATTTGTTGCCCGACTTTGATGATACAAAGGCCGGCAATAATAGTGCCAATAAGAGGACGATTGCTGCCGCAGTTATCAATGTGAGTTTCCACAGATATTTGCGAGGTTTTGTTCTCTGTCCGGGTTTTGAGTTTTGCTCTGACATTTTTATTTTACCCCAAAAAGATGCTTTTATTTCAAAGGGTCCGACAGCAGCAGGCTTGATAAATTGGAACGGACTTATTTTATACAGGCCGGCTGCCCTGGGATAAAACCACGCAGTTAATCGAGCATTATTTCATCTGACTTATTTTTGACTATTGAATCTATTTCATCAACGTTCTTTTTTGTCAACTCGTCGATTTGTTTTTTGCCGATCTGTTGGTCGTCTTCGGTGATGGTTTTATCTTTTTGTTCTTTTTCCAGGTCCTTGTTTGCTTCCCTTCTTATATTGCGGATGTTAATTTTTGCCTGCTCACCAATTTGTTTGGTTTGGTTGACGAGCTGTTTTCTTCTTTCCTCACTAAGTGGGGGAATGTTGAGTCTGATTAGCTTTCCGTCCACAATTGGGGCAAGGCTGAGGCCGCTGCTTTTGATAGCTTTTTCTATTTCCCTGATAGAGCTCGGGTCGAATGGTTTGATAATTATCGTATCGGCCTGTGGTGCAGCTAAAGTTGCCATCTGCTTTAAGGGTGTTGGTGTTCCGTAGAAATCTGCCTTTATGTTTTCTACCAGTCCGGT
>JAFGRL010000174.1 GCA_016935195.1 Sedimentisphaerales bacterium | reverse complement strand
CCTCCGGTCATGATCGCAATATCTTCAAGCATCGCTTTTCTTTTGTCGCCAAAGCCTGGAGCTTTGACAGCAGCTACCTGTAGAATCCCTCGCAGTTTGTTGACAACTAATGTGGCCAGAGCTTCTCCTTCGAGATCATCAGCTATAACCAATAGTAGCTTGCCTGCTTTGGCAACTTTTTCAAGTAAAGGAACAATATTCTTTACAGAGCTTATTTTCTTTTCGTGAATGAAAATATAAGGTTTTTCCAGTTCGACGGTCATGTTTTCGAATTTATTAATAAAATGTGGACTGAGATATCCTTTATCGAATTGCATACCATCCAAAAGCTCTACAGTTGTCTCCAGAGATTGACCTTCTTCGACTGTTACGACACCGTCTTTGCCAACTTTATCCATTGCTTCCGCCAGTTTCTTGCCGATTTCTATGTCTTGATTGGCTGAGCAGGTGGCAACCTGCTCAATCTGCTTAGTCGAATCTACTGATATGCTCATCTTCTTAAGTTCACCAACAATTGATTCGACGGCCAATTCTATACCTCGTTTTACCTGCATGGGATTGGCCCCGGCTGTGATATTCTTTAATCCTTCCTCGAATATGCTCTCGGCCAAGATTGTGGCCGTAGTAGTGCCGTCACCGGCAACTGTTGACGTCTTAGAAGCTGCCTCCTTAACCATCTGTGCTCCCATATTCTCAAATGGATCCTGCAGCTCTATTTCCTTTGCCACGGTGACACCGTCTTTTGTTACAGTAGGTGAACCCCAGGATTTCTCCAGGATTACATTTCGACCACAGGGGCCCAATGTGATTTTTACAGCCTTGGCAAGCTTCTTTACACCTTTGCGAATTGAATCTCTTGCCTCATCGCTATATGCTATCTTTTTAGCGCCCATATCTTTTATCTCCTTTAGAAAATCTTACGTTATTATACCAAATAGCTGTTTCTCACTTTTCAAGAACAGCCATTATGTCCGACTCATCCATAATCAAATATTCTTTTCCGTCCATTTTTATCTCGGTGCCGGCATAGCTTGTAAACAGAACCGTATCACCTTTTTTGACGTTCATTGTTCTGAGTTTGCCGTCATCGAGCACCTTACCTTTACCGACAGCGATCACCTTGCCCTTTTTTGGTTTTTCCTTTGCAGTATCAGGTAATACTATGCCGCCTGCCGTTTTATTTTCAGCCTCCAATCGCTGAACTAATACCTTATCTGATAATGGTCTGATTTTCATAGCCAGTTCTCCTTAAGGAATAACATTTTTTTGTAAAATTGATTATCAACAAATTTTGGGAGTTTGCCGCCTCGCTTACACGGACCGGACGGCAAACTCACCTGAGTTCTTACCTTACTTTGGCTCAACTATGCACCTTTAACCCGTACTCAGCACTTTGGCCGTTTCTTTACATTTTGCAGTGAGCCCAAAGATCGTTAAGTCAAATACTTTTTTTACCATTCATCACCAGTGTCTTCTTCCTGCTGCTCAACACTGGTTGACCTTTCAGTTGGTTTTTCTGCACCGCTCTTTTTCTTGCAGCCTGTTACCATAGTAAGAGATCCAAGTGTCACCAGAAGCATCAGCAGAACAAGCGTTAATTTTCTATTCATATTTTTCATAATTTGTTCTCCCTGTTTTATTTGTTAATCAAAAATTATCACCGGAGTCTTACAGCCAACTTTCGTTTGGGTCCTCTTCGGGTGAATCATTTGGCTCTTCCTCGGGTGCGTTAGGGTCCTCATCCGGCTGTTCATCAGGATATTCCGGTTCATCATCCCCGGGCTCTTCTTCATCAGGTTCGTCTGGCTCGTCGTCGGGCTCCTCATTAGGTTCATCCTCAGGGTACTCGTTGGGATCTTCAGCCGGCTCTTCATCTTCTGACTGTAAATAGTTAAACGATTCATCGAACTGATCGAGTTGCACGCTTTCCTGCCCTTGGGAAGACTCTTCAGAAGATGCTGCATTGGCAGACTGCACTTTCTTTTTACAGCCTGTCAGAACCAGCACCAGGCCCATTGCCAAAAGGATGCCCAGCATTATCATATTAAATTTCTTTGCTTTCATATTTACCTCCACAAAAACTTGTTAAACGTTTTTGGTGATGCAGCGTTAAACTGCGATTCATATACTTTTACTCTTCCTTGACCTTAACCTTAACAGCTTTTGCTTTTTCACTTTTTGGCAAAGTAACTGTCAGAATGCCGTCCTTGCAACAGGCTTCTATTTTGTCCGAATCCAGGTCAGCACTTAAAGTAAGATCCCGCCTGAAGCTGCCATAAGACCTTTCCATATGATAGTAGCCTTTTTCTTTTTTCTCTTCTTCAGCTTTCTTTTCGCCACTGATGGTTAAGACATTTCCATGCACCGAGATGTCTATGTCATCAGCCTTGCAGCCCGGGACTTCTGCCTTTATCACGAAATCATTTTCGTTTTCTACGATGTCGATCGCCGGCCAGCGACGATGTTTTAAAGCCGGCCAGCCCCAATCACCCAGGAAACTGTGAAACAAGTTATCCATTTCATCGTGAAGTCTTGCTAACTAATTTCCACCTCTTTCCCGTTTTTTTACCGGTAATATTGCCATGATATTACCCCCTTTCTGTGTTTCTTGATTAAACTTAAATGTTCTTAATTGTCACTGCCTCTTGAATCAGAATCATCGTTTGGGACGCTTTTCCACATTTTGTGAAATCTTGCTTTTTTTAGAAGCTTTACTTGATGCCGGGACTTTTATCTGAGCTTTATGTTTTTTCTTACGTGCCATAACAGTCACTCCTAAACTAATAGGTTAATTCGAGTCTGTAATTTTCCCGGGACCAGGAAGGGTATCGTCACAAATACCCTTCCTGAATCCCGAACATCAGTAAACAACATTGTCGTTTACTTGCCCTTAGGCTTGGGTTTTGGCTTTTTCGCCATTTTTCTGTCTCCTTAAAATCAAAACCAGCTAAGTTCGAACTTCAACTTCCTTATGTCTCTTAGAGCAAGTTTTGTGCCATATAAAAAACAATTTTTACTGTGTGCTTTAACTCCTTAAAATACAAGGATTAACAAATATAAATTTTTAAAAGCAGCACCGTAGAGAAGATTTTGTGCCCATAAATTAAGAACTTGACAGCCGAAAAAATCGGATGTAAAATTCCGATTGTAAGAAGGTGTTTATGGAGGCATGATTATGCTGCTGCATATTATTTTAGTTGTGGATGACGTCTCTTTACAGAAGAAGCTCAGAACTTCTCTCTCTAGGCCCGATACTATTATCGAGACCGCCAAAGACCATAAAAGGTTTTTGGCAAAACTTGGGCGCAAAGTATGCGATCTTGCTGTTATAAGCCAAAATCTCCTTGCCGAAGATGCAACCGAACAGATCCAGAAACTTAAAAATTCCATTGATGCACCCTCTGTAGTAATTTTGACAGAACAGGACAATGAGCAGGAAAGAGTTCGGTTTATAGCTGCGGGCTGTGATGCGGTTCTGAGCTTGGAACTATCTATAAACAAGCTTAGCAAAGCTCTAAATGCCATCCTCCAGAGAAGAAAAAAGATTGCCCGAGCAGTTTTGACTGTCCCTCGTCAGGTTGAAGAGGCAGATATCAGTGACTTTGCGGCCAAAAGTCCCGCTATGGCTAAATTCGTTAAGATGCTACCAAGAATTGCTAAGGCAGATTCCTCGGTTCTTCTTCTTGGCGAGACTGGCGTTGGAAAGGAAAGAGTTGCTCATGTTATTCACCGTGAGAGCCTTCGAAACAATTGCCCTTTTATTGCTATTCACTGCGGTGCTCTACCTGAATCACTGCTCGAAAGTGAGCTTTTCGGCCATGAACAGGGTGCTTTTACAGGGGCTACTAAATCGCGTCGGGGTTGTTTTGAGTTGGCTCACCAGGGGACTATCTTTCTCGATGAAATTGGGGAAATACCCCTTCATTTGCAAAGCAAACTGCTCCGCGTTCTCGAAAGCCATGAAATACGCAGGGTTGGAGGTGAAAAATCCATACCTGTTGATGTACGTGTAATGGCTGCGACAAACCGTGACCTTGAAGAAGAAGTAAAGACAAAACAGTTTCGAAAGGATTTATATTATCGGTTAAATGTTGTGTCATTGACTATTCCGCCTTTAAGGGAGCGTACAAAAGATATACCGGAACTCGTTGAAAGCTATATTGAGTATCTGGGGCCAAGGATTGGCTGTCCTGTCACTGACATTGAAGAAGATGCCCTGGATGTTCTTTGCAAATATTCCTGGCCTGGTAATGTCCGTGAGCTAATTAATATTATAGAGCGTGCTATGTTGCTTTGTGAAAATGATATGATAACCACTGAAGATTTACCTCAGAGTATAATTGAACCGGAAATTTTATATGAAGCCGGTACTTGGCCTGATGAAATGATGGGCCAGCCTCTAAAAAAAGCTCGTAAAAATATCGTTGAAAGCTTCGAGCGAAATTATTTTACAGCATTGCTACATTTGACCGAAGGTAGAGTTGGCAAGGCTGCAAAAAAGGCTGGTATCGATACCAGAAGCCTTTACGAAAAGATGAAAAAATACGACTTGAACAAAAAGGACTTCCGGCCTCAAGAGTAAACAGGTGTGCCACAACTTGTCTAAAGCTAACAACCGTTTGGGGAACCTATGAAACTAAAGAAAAATCTTGGTCTAATTCATGTTTTCTGCATAGCAGCCGGAGCTATGATCAGTTCTGGGATTTTTATTTTGCCTGGGTTGGCTTATTCCAAAGCGGGCCCAGCGGTTATTATATGCTATTTTTTGGCTGGCCTTCTATCGATACCTGGAATGTTGAGCTTGGCAGAGATGACAACAGCAATGCCCAAGGCGGGTGGTGATTGTTTCACTATTATCCGTAGTATGGGCCCGAGTGTAGGTACTGTGGCAGGCTTGCTCAGTTGGTTTGCCCTTTCTATGAAAAGTTCTTTCGCACTCATTGGCATGTCACTATTTACTGCTTTAATTGTTGATGTGGAAATACACATAATTGCTGTGCTATTTTGCCTTATTTTTCTGGGCATAAATATTATTGGTATTAAGGAAGCTGGTAGAACCCAGGTTGTTCTGGTGACTGGCTTGTTAGCTTTGATGCTGCTATATATTGCTATAGGACTACCAGCGGTCAAAAATGAACATTTATCTCCTTTCGCACCCAAAGGGCTTGGTGCTATCTTTTTCACTACTGCCTTTGTATTTGTATCTTATGCAGGTCTGCTCAAGATAGCCAGTATTGCCGAAGAGATCAAAAACCCTGCCCGCAACATACCTTTAGGAATGATTCTCTCGTTGTTGGTTGTAAGTATACTCTATACCCTTGTGGTTTTCGTAACGATAGGTGTACTCGACCCAGACCAGTTAAGCAAATCCTTAACACCTATTTCAGATGGAGCGTATGTTTTCATGGGCTCCTGGGGCAAAGTTGGCTTAGCTATTGCAGCCGTTTTAGCATTTCTTTCTACCGCCAACGCAGGAATTATGACTGCAGCGAGATCTCTGGTACCACTAAGCCATGATGGTTTACTGCCAGCTTTTCTTGGTAATATCAACGCAAGATTCAGAACTCCTTGTAATGCACTGCTGCTGACCAGTGCTTTTGTGATTATTTCTTTATTCTTAAAGCTGGAAATTTTGGTAGAAGCAGCTTCTATTGTGCTTATTTTAACCAATATTCTTTCCTGTACATCTGTGATAATATTAAGAGAAAGTCGACTCCAGAATTATCGCCCGCGTTTTCGTTCACCGTTGTATCCGTGGGTTCAAATTGGTGGAATCATAGGCTTTAGCTTTTTAATATTTGAGATGGGCAAAGAAGCTCTATTGGTAAGCTGTTTTTTGATAATAGCAGGTATACTTGTTTATTGGTTTTACGGACGAATCCAGGCTAAAAGAGAATACGCTTTGCTGCACCTCGTGGAAAGAATCACAGCTAAGGAGTTAACAAGCCACTCTTTGGAAACTGAACTTAAAGAAGTCATCAGGGAAAGAGATGGTGTTATTCAGGATAGATTTGATGAGATAATCGAAAGGTGCGAAGTTCTCGACGTAGAAGAAAGTATGTCCGCGGAAGAATTATTCGATTTGGCCGCCAATGCAATGTCTGCCCGGCTAAATCTGGACTCATCCAAGCTCTTCAAGTTATTTGTCGACAGGGAGAAAGAAAGCAGTACCGTGTTAAGTCCGTGCTTAGCTATTCCACATATAGTCATTGAGGGAGAGCACATGTTTGACATCCTGCTTGTTCGCTGTAAAGAAGGAATTGTGTTTTCTAAATCGCAACCAAAAGTTCACACTCTTTTTGTAATTATCGGGACTCAGGATGAGCGAAATTTTCATCTTTACGCATTATCGGCAATCGCACAGGTTATCCAATCACCCGATTTCGAGAAGAGGTGGATGGCAGCTCGGACACCACATGCTCTACGGGACGTTGTTCTTCTGGGAGAACGTAAACGGCATATTCTTTAGCGGCTTTATTTGCCTTTTCGAAACGGTCTAAATAATTTTAAGAAATTGGTAAAACCACCTATCTGCTTCGGAGGAAGTATGCCTTTTTCCACAAATCCCACTTCTTCTATTGAATAAAATGCCTGCGGATTAAACTTGTTAATCAGTTCAGCCACCCTTTTTAACTCGCGTCTTGGCACAATTGTAAAAACCACCTTCACCTGTCCGGAAGTGCCGTGCCCGTCAACACTGGTTACGCCATAGTCCGAGGATTTCAAATATTCGACAAGTTCTGCAGCATCTTTTTTTGTAACAACCCTTACCAATCCAGCGTTACCCAAGATAATTAAGACTGTGGCTATACGTCGTCTCTGAGGATGCCCTGTAACCAGCTCAGCCTCTCTGGTAGTAAAGCCTGTGCCGCTAAAGTAGGAAAGAGACTGAAATTTTGCTAAAGACCATTCAAGACCGGTCAACTGAAATGCGATCGCCCCGATTCGAACAATGATAAATGAGGCAATAACTACAATTATAAAAAGCATGACATTCATAATAATCCCCTATAACCATTTTTTTCTTTTAAAATAAATCAACATAACCGCTGCCACTGCCGCCATAATTATCAGGACGATAAAATAGCCCCATTTCCATTCAAGCTCCGGCATAAATTTGAAATTCATGCCGTAAATACCAGCAATAAATGTAAGCGGGATAAATATAGTTGCTATAATCGTCAGCACTTTCATTACAGCGTTCATCCGGTTGCTTATACTCGACAGATATATATCCAGCATTCCAGAAACCATATCCCTAAAGCTTTCAACCGTATCGATTACCTGGATGGTATGGTCATAAACATCTCTCAAATATGGTGCTGTAGAGTCGCTTATGAGGGAAGATTCGGTTTTCTCCATGCCGTTTATAAGCTCCCTTAAAGGCCAGACCGATTTTCGTAAAAAAATCAGCTCTCTTTTAAGTGCGTGAATCCGCCGGACCGTTTTATCCGAAGGCTTGGCTATAAGTTCTTCTTCCATTGACTCAATCTGCTCACCCATTTTTTCAAGAATAAGAAAGTAGTTATCTACGATAGCATCTATCAAGGTATAAGCAAGATAGTCAACTGACATCTTTCGGATTCTGCCTTTGGCATTGCGTATCCTATCACGAATCTGTTCGAACACATCACCCACTTCTTCCTGAAACGATATAACAAAGTTTTGCCCCAAAACTAAACTGACCTGCTCTGGTTGTATCGAGCTGCTTTCACCATTGTACCTAAGCATCTTAAGAACCATAAAAAGGCACTTTTCATAATCTTCACACTTCGGACGCTGGCCTGTGTTAAGTATGTCTTCAAGTATCAGAGGATGAAGTTCGAAATTCTTGCCAATTTTTTCTATTATTTCTACACTACTCAGACCATCGATGTTTATCCATGTGACGGTGGGCGTTTCTTTGAAAGGAAAACATTCTTCGATGGTTTCAACCACTCTTTCCTGAAAATTCCCTTCGTTATAATCAATTAAGGTTATTCTGATTTGTTCAGTCTTTTTCTCACCGATATGAACAAGTGTTCCAGGGGGAAGGCCAGCTTTTTTTGAGTGTTTCTTGATTTGTCTATTGTTTGGCATTTGGCATTATCCTTTCGGTTATATTTCTGGCAATTGCTATTGCAAAGCTTACCATCTGCTTAACGCCCTCAACAGAAGAAAGTGTTCGCACCTGAGAGCGAACCTCTGTAAATAGCTCCTGAGCGACAATTTTTTCTTCTACCTCTCCCACCTTCTCCAAAAGCGCATAGCTTTCCTCGCTTAACTTTTCCATTAGCTCATCAGTCAATTCATAGTATTCTTCAGCTGACTTTTCTGTCATTCTCTTGTCTTTCTTGTCCCTGCACCCTGTCATAAGGCCGACAGACCCTGCAATTACCAAGAGTCCGATCATTACAAGGACAAACTGTCATAATAGACCTTTCATAATTTTCTCATTTGTGCATTTTTTACTCTTTTAATACCGTGTTTCATCCGTCCACCAAAAAGGTTTCTCGCCAGAACCTTCATATGGGTCCTCATTCACCTCCTTATCAAAATCTTTATACTCCTCATCTTCCACAGGCTCATTACTTGGATATTCATAGGACTCGTCCTCGTCTTGGTTGACGGCTTCAGGCCGTTCTTCAAAAAGGCCATAAATATGCGTTGCTATTTGTCTTTTTGTGTATTCGGACATCTTTGCTAAATTTGAATAAAGACAATATTAAAGTTCTTCTACATCCAAACCACAATCATCATAAATGTCCTCAGTAAAGTTGTCTTCATCGAGTTCGTGGTCTTCTCTGAATTCAACTACTGCTACAGGAACCTCGTCCCAATGCATATCATCAGGTTTTGAGACGCCTGCTTCTCTACCCAGACATCTTTTCAGGCGGTATTTGCCCAGATGGATGCCTTTTTTCAGGTGCAACACGACCTTGTTTATATCTGCAACCTGGCTTTTGTTTTCTGAGCCATCCATCTTTTTTTATTTCCCTTTTGAACACAAGAGTTTTCAAGGCATAGTAAAGATAATATTTTTTTTGTGAATGTCAACATTTTTCTTGACTGGTTGGTCATTTGTGACTATATGGTCACTTTATGAAAAATAAGCCTAAAAAAACCAGCAAAACCAGGAGTCAAAAAAGGGTTGCCAAGACCCGCAGAAAGCTTAAGAAAGCTGCCTTAGGCGTCTTTTCTGAAAAAGGAGTAGAGGCCGCAACGGTGGAAGATATTACCGATAAAGCCGATCTTGGCAAAGGCACCCTCTATCGGCATTTTGCCGACAAAGATGAGATGGTTTTTACCCTGATAGAAGATGCGATCGAACATCTGATTGAACGTCTTCGCTCCTATCCGGATGAACCTCAAACCCTGGAAGATGTTTTAGAACATTTTTTAAACGCCCACTATGACTTTTTTGCCGAAAATAGTGAAGAATTTATCCTGCTTTTTCAAGGCAGATTATTTTTAAAACTCCAGAGTGACACGTCAGAGGATTTGGAAGAGCCGTATTTGCGTTATTTAGGAGAGATCGAAAGCCACGTCTCTCAATATGTTTCTCCTAAAATAGACCCAGCCAAGATACGTCGCCTTGCGTGTGCGATTGCCGGCTTTATTTCCGGTTATTTTTCTTTTGCCATGATTGGCATGGATGAAGATGAAATAGAATCAAGCGTTAAGCCCCTAAGAAAGGCTTTTGTCAGGACTCTGTGTACGTTTCTGGGGCGAGACTGATGCTTTTGCCCTCAAATTAACTTTTCGATACTTTGAAGGAATACAAATATGCATAAGGCGTGTAACCTTTCTGAAAACAAGGAGGTAAAAATGGAAACACAAACCATAGTTGAGCAGGCGGTTGAGCAGTCTGCCTGGGGTATTGCATCAAGCTTCGACATTTACAATTGTGACCCCGAAGTGATTCGCAGTGCCGAAAAGATTCAGCGATTTGTAGTTGAGCTGTGTGACCTAATCGAAATGAAAAGATTTGGTGAGACAACAATTGTTAATTTCGGTGAGGATGAGCGGGTGGCTGGCTACTCGATGGTACAGTTAATCGAAACATCGCTGATTTCTGCCCATTTCGCCAACATGACAAACGCGGTCTACCTGGATGTTTTCAGTTGCAAGCCTTATGACCCGGAAACAGTTGCTGACTTTGCCAAGAGATTTTTCGCCGGTTCTCACTGCACCACACATAGCAACCTGAGGCTGTAAGTCATGTATGATATTTGCATAATAAATGACTTAGAGCAATGCCGAGATGTTTGGAAGCGTACCGTTCCCCGGGAGACTGTATGGGATATCTGGGAGTTCCGTGCCTGCTTTCAGGAGCATTTTCAGCGACCGGCTTGTTTCTTCATTACTACCGAAAATTCCCACGGCTTTACGGAAATTTTGCCTCTCAGTTGGATTGAAGAGTCTCAACGCTATGGCTATTTTCCTGGGGAGACTTGGAAGGATAAGACCTGGCTTGAGCAGAATCGTATTCCAGCGGATAATGAAATACTTGATGTCATGCTTGATCATTGTCCGGGGCCATATTACCTTCGTTATCTACTGCCGTCTTTGAAATCTGCGTCTCAAAACCAATGCGTTGTCGACGAAATCAACTATTCATTCAGGCCGTCGGATTACAACTATGATATAGAAAACTACTTCCAGCAGTTTTCGAAAAAGTCGGCAAAAAGCATAAAGCGTGAAATAGCTTCATTGCAAATTGGGGCGTGTTATCGCTATGACGAAATCGGAGATTTTGAGCATCTAGTGCAATTGAACGTTAATAATTTTGGCGATCAGTCGTATTTCTATGACCCTCGTTTTCGAGAAAGCTTTCGCACGCTGATGCACTACCTTAATGAGAAAGGATGGCTACGTATAACAACCGTCCTAATCAATGGAGATATAGCCGCTGTTGACATAGGATGTGTTTATTGTGGAGTTTACACTTTACTCGGAGGCGGCACGAATCGCGACTACCCCGGAGTGGCAAAGCTGATAAACCTACATCACATGCAACGCGGCTGTAGGGAAAGGTTAAATCTGATTGACTTTCTGTGCGGAGATTTTTCATGGAAGCAGAAGTTTCATCTTACCGAAAGACCTTTGTATCTGTTGTCAAATTGCTCGACCGAAATTCATCCTTCGGAAGACCTGGAATTGAGGGGGGCAGGATATGTCAAATAGACGCGTACTAGTTGTGGGAACAACTGCTGATTATATTGACATCATTAACCAGCGATTTCCGCAAAGAGCGGTCTTTATTACCGATTTTAACGAGCGAGCTAAGGCCACAGAGCCTCGGCCCAGTTCAGAAGATGAACTACTGTGCAATCTGAGCCAGCCTGAACAGGTCGTTGATGCACTACGGAGGCATTTAAGTCAATGGCGGATGGAAACCAGCGGGATTACCTGCTTTGACTGCGAATCAATGGCCACAGCTGCGTTTATTGCTCATGCTTTTGGGCTTCCCTATCCTTCGACCGAAGATATTGCGAAATGCAGAGATAAGTACGTTTGCAAGCAGGTTTGGAGGCAAGCTGTGCTGCCATGTCCTGATGTTGAGCTTGTCCATAACGCCTCCGATGCCATAAGTTTTCTGCACAAAATAAATGGCCCTGCCGTGCTAAAACCTCTGACCGGCAGCGGCAGTGAGCTTATATTATTATGCTCCACTGAAGATGAATGTGTTGCCGCGTTTAATACGCTGCAATCCAGATTGGCCAGCCATTTGGATTTGCGAATGTACGCACCGTACGTTTGTGGCGGAAAGAAAGTTGACCCCCGCAGGGTCTTTGTAATTGAGGAGTTTGTTCAAGGAGATGAGTACAGTTGCGATTTTACTGTTGATGGTGATCATGTGGAAATCATCCGTATTACCCGGAAAATCATAGATACGAAGCAGGCGTTCGGGACAACCTTGGCTTATCTCCTGCCCAGTTCACTTCCAGAAGGCTTGGAGGAGGATAGCTTTTGCAACCAATTGAGTACAGCGGCTAAATCTCTGGGCTTGGTCAGAGCTATATGCATGTTGGATTTTGTTATCCGTGACAACCAGGCTTTTATGATTGAATTAGCACCTCGTCCAGGAGGTGACTGTATTCCGCCTTTGCTGTTGAACAGTTGCCGAATGGATATCCTTGGGTGCACGCTCGACTTTGCCGAGGGACATCCTTTCGTCTCAGACACGTCCCTGCAGTGGCGGCCACTTGTTGGTGTTCGTCTATTTGCAAAATGCAGCGGTGAAATCGAGCGAATTGATTCATCAGCCTTACTTGAGGATCACCGCGTGGTTGAGTGTCACTTAAAGCGAGGTCGTGGCCATCGAGTTGCTCTTCCGCCTGAAGATTACGATTCCCGGCTTCTGGGTCATGCCATCTTTGAACCAAAAGGATCTGAGAGTATCGAAAACGAGTGTATTGAAATCGCCTCTAAACTAAAGATTGAAATTAAGAGACAGTTATGCACGACAGTAAGTCCATATTAAAAATGACTAGCCAGTCCACAGAGCAAGAACCAGTTATATTCGATCAGACTGAAATCAGCTCCTTTGTAAGTGGCTTTCTGCAACGGCGAGATGTGTTTCTACAAGCATGTCACGTGCACGGTTCCCCTCTTTACGTGGTGGAGGAAAGTGTTCTGATAGAGCGGGCTGAGCAATTCACCAATGCTTTCTGTCAGGTATTGCCTGATGTGCGTGTTTATTATGCGATGAAGAGCAACAGCCATCCTTTGATTGTCAAAACGTTGGTAAATGCAGGACTGAATCTGGATGTTTCCAGCGGTCTGGAGCTTCAAATTGCTCTCGATAGTGGTGCGACCGATATTGTCTTCAGCGGGCCCGGTAAGACAGAAAAAGAATTGACTTTCGCTGTCGAAAACTGTGATCATACAACTGTATTAATCGACAGCTTTGGTGAACTTGAACTTCTGCAGCGAATAGCATCCGAAGAGGATACCTCTGTTCATGCGGGGGTAAGACTGACAACAAATAGCAAAGGGCTATGGCGCAAATTTGGAATCCCTTTGAAGGACCTTTCGCAATTCCTTGACACAGCAAAGTACAGTAGCCACGTATCAGTTCAGGGGCTTCAGTTTCATACGAGCTGGAACCTTGATCCATACAATCAAGTAGATTTCATAGCCCGCCTCGGTGATACTCTCAGCAAATTAACTTTCGAACAGCGGTCAATGATTAAGTTTATTGACATTGGTGGAGGATTCTGGCCGAGCCAGGGAGAATGGCTGCAGTTTTCTAATACACCGCAAAGTCATTCTTCCGCCATTACGGCCTGCCACTACAAGCGTCAGTCAACCACCATCGAAGAGTTTGCCGAGCAGATTGCTCAAGCAGCGCGCACTCATTTATTCCCTTATGTGTCCTGCCACATCTGTGCCGAGCCTGGCAGATGGCTTTGTAACGATGCGATGCACCTGTTATTAACAGTTTTGGATAAAAAAGAAAAAGACTTGGTTGTCACCGATGCCGGCACAAACGCCATTGGATGGGAACGGTTTGAGACGGATTATTTTCCAGTAATCAACCTGTCTCGTCCTGAAACCATTGAACACAAATGTTCCGTTCTTGGTTCGCTATGCACGCCGCACGATGTGTGGGGCTATTCTTATTGGGGAACGGACATCCAGCCGGGCGATGTTCTGATGATACCAACGCAGGGTGCCTATACATATAGTCTTCGGCAGGAGTTTATCAAACCTCTTCCAGCAGTGGTGATGTTAGAAAAAAAGTGCTTAAAGGAACTGGACTAATGAGCAGAAAAACAAACAAGAAGAAACAAAAGTTGTCAAAGAACGCCGGAAAAAGCAGGTACACAAGGAGGCAGAAAATTGAAAAGGGTAAAATAAAGGATTCGCCAAGTGAAGGATAATAGTAGTGACAACACAGGCTTAACCGCAGCACAGATAAGTAAATTCAAAACCTTGTTGCTGGCAAAGCGAAATGAGATACTTGGCAATGTGATCTCTATGGAAGATGAAGCTCTTCACAGACAAAGGAGTGACTTGTCAAATATGCCGATTCATATGGCGGACATAGGCACGGATAACTACGAAATTGAGTATACCTTGGGGTTAGTGGATAGTGAAAGAAAGCTTATGAGGGAGATCGATGAGGCCCTGGATCGTATTGAGAACTGTACATACGGAATTTGTGAAGGTAGCGGAAAATCAATCCCCAAGGCTCGACTGGAAGCAATACCTTGGGCGAGATATTGTGTGGAGTATGCTCGACTGTTGGAGAAAGGCCTTGTAAGAGAAAAAGACTCTTTTATTGAATCGATCTTTAGTGACCAGACGGATGAAGAGCAAGATGAAGATTCTGATGGAGCAACTGAATACGAGTCGGATTAATATTCTGAATAATTTTGCTCAGATCCAAGCGAACTTGAAGTTAATTACAAAGGCTGCATTTAGTGAACAGTAAGAATCAAATATTGAAAAGATTTGTTCTGATATTTCCTGCGATAGTGTTAGGAATATACATAATCGGCACGATTCAATCTGGCTGCCGCTTAGACACTAATTTGCCGGATAATGCAATTCAGAAGCCACTCATCAAATCCACAAACGACCAGGCTGAAGATAGTACAGTCCGGGCTACTACTCCTCTGCCATCCCAGGAACCTAACGAAACGACAGTTCTAACCGAACAAGCGAACAATGCTGAACAAGTGCCTGATAAGATAGATGCAATAGTATCTTTGTCGCCTGTGATAGCAAACCAGAATGAGCCTTTAGCACTGATTACTGTGCCTGCAAATGATCAGTGGTTACTTACAGCGGCTACCCCGATAGCTGCAAAGATACGTCAATTAAACAAAACCCCGATTCTTCTGGCCCTTACATCAGAGCCGGTGCCGGAACAAACGAGATTATTGAAGAGATTAGAACCTTTTATAGGCTCATGTACAATGGTGGCGTCCGACCCGAATCTGTATATCAGTCAAATTCGTGGAAATTGTCTGAAGAATACTATTCCAGCAACTGCTGAACCTTCAGAGGTGGGCTTGTTTTTGGCCAAAAGTTTTTGGGGCAAAACAGATATGGTAGTCATGGCAGTCATCGAAGATTCCGAGGCGATGATTCTTGGTTCTACTCTGGCTTCTCATCTGGTCGTACCGTTTATTCCGATTATCGGTGATGAGGATCCCAATGTTCTTTCAAGAGAGTTAAAAGTTCTGAGCACCAGACGTGTATATTTTATAACCTCCGAGCGTGGCTTGACATCGATTAATATCCCTGAACCAGAAATTGAAATACTTGATATACCTATGGTTCAACAGCGGCTGGTTGATATACTCAGCAGTACCAACATACAAAATATCATTCTTTTTCGTGTTCCTGATGAATTCATAGAGGGCGGAGATTCTTGCTGGCTGGCCCCGTACCTGAGTCTGCTGCGAGGGGCACCTTTGATCCCGTGTTATTCTTCCGAGCCTTTAGCTGCTG
>JAFGRL010000173.1 GCA_016935195.1 Sedimentisphaerales bacterium | reverse complement strand
TCGAATAGTCGTGGCGGCGCTATGGTGAATGACAAAAGTAATCCCACCTTGGTCCAGTGTAGCTTCATCGGCAACCATGGTGGTGGAGCTGGTGGGGCCATCCAAAACTTTGATTCAAAACCTAACTTTATTAATTGTACTTTTACAGCTAACAGAGCTCCACTCGTCTTTCTCAGTGCTGGTGGTGGTGGAGCTATATGCAACAATGGCGGCAGCCCCATACTAAGCAACTGTATCTTCGCTGGCAATTATGCTTACTGGGGTGGTGCGATTTCTAACGAGGGCAGCACACCGAAAATCACTAACTCTACTTTTCATGGCAACTCGTGGTGTGCGATTTGCAATTGGTGGGATGCTAGTAATCCGATATTGAAGAATTGTATCTTGTGGGATAACGGCAGCGAAATATTGAACAAGCTTGGTGGCTCGATCGATATTAGTTATAGTGACGTGAATAACGGCTGGCCAGGTCTTGGCAACATCGATGTTGACCCCTGCTTTGTAGAGCCGGGTTACTGGGATCCTAACAGTACACCGGCTGACGCAAATGACGATTTCTGGGTAGATGGCGATTATCATTTGAGAAGCCAAGGCTGGCGTTGGGATACACAGAGGCAGGTCTGGACTTGGGATGATGTCACAAGCAGATGTATCGACGCAGGCAATCCAGGCTCACCGCTTGCAGATGAGCGGCTTTCGGTACCGCCTGATCCAGACAACATTTGGGGCGAGAATCTTCGTATCAATATGGGTGCATACGGCGGCACTGCCGAGGCTTCAATGCCTCCTTACAACTGGGCCTTGCTGGCTGACTTAACGAATGACGGTATTGTCGATTTCATAGATTTTGCATATCAGGCAGAGGACTGGCTAAAAACCTGCAACGAACAGCCCGGCGACCTGGACAGGTCAGGCTACGTAGATTCCACCGATGTTGGACTACTTACCAACGACTGGTTGAAGGAGACGATTTGGCAATAAGGCAACCACTCAGCTTGATATTGCTAAAGCTTATACCAACCGTGGCAAAGAAGCTTTTGAAGACGACAAGCTCATTCAGAACTGGATTGTGCATCATCTTCAAATTCTCGGCGAGACTGCAGCGAAAGTTTCTGAAGATATGGAGCGGTTGCGTTAGGTCCTGCAGGAAGCTGACCCAAATGTGGGACCTGTATTAACGGGGTTACATCTACCGAAGTTGTAAATGCTTTGGTGAGTTTTACCTGTTGCCGAGCTTATCCATCATTTCCTGCACTTCCTTTGCACCTTCGTCATAGAATTTTTGCTCATCAGGGGCTAAGCGCTTCAGGAGCTTTAGGAATTCGCCCGCGTGGACGCGCTCTTCATCGGCTATGTCCTTTAAGACCTCCTGGGCAAGTTTGTCATCGGTCGATTCAGCCAACTGCATATAGAGCTGAACGGCTTCATACTCTGCAGCGACCATGAATCTTATCGCCCGGACAAGCTCGGAAGAGGTAAGCTTTCTGTCGCTGGCCAGTCCTGAAAATGGTGAGCCAAATTCCGGCATCGCTTGTTTCCTTTCAAAAAGTATATCTCGATTCGATTTTTATATCCGCAAGTTACGGCTTCAAATCCAGCGGCGAAATATAATCGCCGTATTTTTCTTTGAATGTATTTAAGCGTTTCCGAACTTCCGCAAATGTGTCATACAGAATCTGTGGTGTGTCAGCGACTTTTTCTCGATAAATCTTTTCTACCCGGTCGAGCTTGGCCAGATTTTCTGGTATCCGTATTCTAAACTGCTGGACATAGTCTGATTCGGTGTAATCTGCCTGGAGGTTTTCTTTAAAAAGTCGTACCAGGTCCTTGTATTCGGGAATAAGGCCTGTAGGTGTTTTTAGGGCGCGGACATCGTCATTGACCCGCAGTTCAGCCCAGAGCATCCAGACCTTTTTATCTGCTATGCCGTTTAGGTATTTGCCGTCTTTGTCTTTTAGAAAGTAATTGACTGAGAATATCAAAGGTAGCTTTTTAAGTTTCCTTGTAAAATCCAGATTATTTTGGATATACTTCCCAAGCGGTATTGAGAGGAAGTCGAGATTTGACATCAGGTTGAAGGTTCTGACGCCTTCTTTGCCGAGCGTTGCAGCGGTTGTCTCTGATTCTATAGAGGCGCCTTTTATTATAATGCCTTCGGTCCAGTTGAATGCCTGCTCGAGGGGTACCCAGGTATCGCTGTCTCGGCCGCCATAGATGATACCGCCAACAGGAACCCCGGCAGGATTATCCATGTGCGGGTCACGATTTTCAAGGTCGGCGATGTTCAAACAGTACCTGGCATTTCTATGGGAAGGAGTAATTTCATTTCCATTCGAATCTGTTTTTCCTTTGTGCCATTTGCCTGAGTAATTAGTCCCTTCGGACGGTATTTCTGAGCCCATACCAAGCCAATATGGTTTGTTGTCATTTCCGACAAGGACGTTTGAGAAGATAACTTCGCCGGGAGTTGTTAAGGCCTTGTATATGATAGGGTCGTTTTGGGGATTAACATCACGAATTATTCCGAAGATACCCTTTTCAACATTCACGCATTGAGCCTGGCCGTTTATTTCTCTAAGATATGCTATGTCGTCTCCGATTATTGTTTGTCCCGGCAGCATTGAGGTAGAGGTTTTGCCGCAGGCTGAGGGAAATGCACCGGTAAAGTACGTAACGCGTCCCTTTGGGCCATGCGCTCCGAGAACAAACATATGCTCGGCGAGCCAGCCTTGCCTTGAGGCCCTGTTAATTGCAAGGCGTAGTGCCAGCTTTTTCAGCCCTATGGTATTTCCGCCGTACTGAGTGTTGACACTGTAAACGAGGTTCTCCTGCAGGTCGATATAGACCCTGCGTTTTTCGATATTCTTGCTGACATAGTTTTGCAGCTCGCCCTCGGAGTGTAGAAATCTGAAGAATGTGTCCGAGCGACCCAATGTTTTGAATTGCTCATAGCCCGAGCGGTAGAGAATTGTCTCACTGTGTGCCACATAAGGAGAATCCGTTATTTGCACACAGGGGATGGAGAAAACCGAGTTGCGTGGGCCCAGGCAGAAGAAACAGATGAGCATTTCGCGGTTTAGCATTGAATCTTTAAGGAAAGAGCGGACCTCTTTGACCCCTGCAGACTTATCGATGGAATTTAGAGTCTGCCCTAAGTCTGAGCCGGCCGGCAGAAGGTATTTGGTTTTGGCTTTGTCGCGTCCCTGGTCGTAGAATCCGTCAAAGTGGCAGGTGTGGCCGGATAAATCCAGGGCAGACTCCTCGCCGGCCTTTACTGCCAGCCCTTTGATGTAGGCGATATCTTCCGGGTTGTCAGTGCATACAAAAACCGAAGCTGGATTGGTTAATTCAACAGCGTCGGCTATGAACTGATTTAGGGCGAAGTTATCCAGTACCGCGAGTTTGTCGTAGTTTTGCTTGGTTAGCCTGTTTTTCAGTAATTCTTCAGTATCAACCATATCTTCCTGTCTTTTCCAAAAATACAAGTCCATAAAATCACAGGAATCTATACGATTGTGTTCAGCCAGTCAAGCACTCTTTTTATTTGTTTTGAGATGGCCGTGGGACCTCTTTTGCCCCTGGCAAGGATAAGATGCATTGATTGAAATGAGCATCAGAAATTAAAGAAAGTATACCTCGAAAGAAGGAAGATGAGCTTTATTTTGAACGATTCCTGAGAGAGTTAGATGTGGGGTCGGCACTCTACCGGAATGATTGCAGTATAGTAATCATCTATATAATGATTTCCGAATATGAATTGGGATCGTAATGCAGGGTTATCTCAGGTACAAACCCTGCCGGTACGTCGGTTACACCAGAGCGGTTAAAGAGAAGATCGCTGTTTCCGGATAAAGTCATTTCGTTATCTGAGTAGTTAATTACCGAACCGCTGATTGTCCCGCCAGCATTTCCAAAGAAATCAATTCCGTTGCCTGCTATGGCACCATTGAGCGTGCTGAAACTGCCGCCAAATGACAGTGCAAAGCCCGGCGATAAAAGGAATGTCCCCGTTTCCTCCCTTATCTGAGCAAACTGTGGCTGGTCAGGAAGATCGGTAACCGGATAGCTATCCACATCTCCGAGAAAGTTTATCTTGTTGGTGCCTGAGTTATCGTTATAGTCGCCATTGCCAACTATAATTCCGGTCACTGTGGTGTTTCCGTTGAATGTTAGTATATTCGGAGTTTCAATAAATACAATTCCGTTCAGCGTAACATGACCTGAGAAATCTGGATTGGTTCCTGCTATAATTCTGACGTTTTCAAATACGGCATCCGCCGAAGTATCAGTTGTCGAATCTATGATGTTAGTCGCCAAATCACTGAAATAAGCAGGGTTAGGTTCCGGAAATTGTGTCGGGGGCACACCAAATAAAACGTGATTATCAATTGCTGATTGTCCTGTTTCACCGCCTATGCCGGCTTGTCCACCCTGCAGATCAACATTTGCAATGGGGTTTACAATTTTGACATCGCCCGCTATCTGGGAATTGCCTATTATCGACAGCGCAAGATTCGAATTCTCACTCTCAATATATACATTCGATTCAACTGATATATTTAATCCTTCAAGTTGTATGTTTCCCGCCAGGGATAATGGGCCTTTTGTTGCTATGCCAAAATCGAAGACGGTATGTCCTGTCACATCTAATGTGTAACGGGTTCTGATTGTTCGTCTCGTTGAATCATGCACTCCCGTAACATCGAGTTGGAATGTTTGAGAGTCGATTTGTGTGATAAGAGCGGAGAATGCTTCGTTGTACTGTGAATTGAGAGTAACGGCCGGTACGGCAATGACAGAGCTGTTATAGTCATAGGGGGTGATATTTGGCAGTGCGCTCAATTGTGATTGAAAAACTGCTGAAATTTCTTCAAATATTTGGCCCGATGGTGTTGTCCCCGATATGGATACCTTATCCAGCCAGTATCGCATGACTTCAATCCCTGATTCAGCGCAGGCCAAGGCACAATTGACTTTGTGATGATTGTTGGCAAGCTGGACATTCGTTCCGGATAGTGACGCCATTGACACCGCAAGGGCAGAGAAAACCAAAATGAATATCATTGAGATGATTAGAACAGAACCCTTCTGTCTTGACCAGGTCGAGTACTTAACGAATCGCATTTTAATCCCCCCAGCGGGTAAAGATTCTTAAGTGCCATCTAAAACTTCTATGCTCCAAATAAAGTATAAGAAATATTCTCGGCAAAGCAAAAACAGCCAGTGCTCTCCGTAAGTCCTTGGGACTCCTTACGGAGGAGTCCCGAGGACTGTCGCATATAATTTTGATGGGCTGTCATTGCGAGGCCTTTAGGCCGAAGCAATCTCAATTACTCGAAGGTTTGAGATTGCTTCGGTTACTTCGTTCCCTCGCAATGACAGCGGTTTCGATTAGGTTCGCGGGTTCAGAAAGTGCTTTGCTGCTCGGCAAAATACGAGCTGCGTGCAAAAGGTTCAGAGATAACCCATGAAAAGCCCACCTGAACGGCTTTTTGTTTCCACCAATCGAATTTTTCGGGCCTGATATACTCAACCACATCGAGCGAATCTTTCGAGGGTTTGAGGTATTGACCGATTGTGATTCTGTCGCAGCCGACGCTCCGTAAGTCTTCCAATACGTCTTTAATCTCATCATCTGTCTCACCCAGTCCGAGCATAATTGAGGACTTGGTCTGAGTACCATTGAACTTTAATTTTGCCATTTTCAGAAGATTTAGCGACAAATTGTAGTCGCCGCCGCTTCTGGCAACAGGATAAAGAGAAGGTACCGTTTCGATATTATGTGCGAAAACAAAGGGCAAAACATCCTGCAGGATTTCGATTGCTTGCCCCTGGCAGTCTCGAAAGTCAGGGGTTAATATTTCGAATTTAATATCCGGAAGCTGCTCTCGAATTTCTCTGATGCAGTTGCGAAAGTGACCTGCGCCGCCGTCAGCAAGGTCATCCCTATCGACACTGGTAATTACCAGATACTTCAGGTCTAACTCTTTAGCCATCTGGGCTAAACGTTCAGGCTCGGCTGGGGCCGGCGGCTGAGGTTTGCCTTTGGCTACTGAGCAGAATTTGCAGTTTCGAGTGCATATATTGCCTAAAATCAAGACAGTTGCGGTACCTCTTGACCAGCACTGGCCTCGATTGGGACAGTTGGCGTTTGTGCATATAGTTTCTATGCCCAGGGATTTGAGAATACTGTCAGTGTGATTAAAGTCCCGGCCTGCAGGCATAGATCTTCGCAGCCATCGGGGCAATTTTCGTATTTCGTATTTTGCTTCTTGCTTCACGAGAAATGCCTTATAAGTAGTTGAGATAATCTTTCTTTTACCTGATTCATCGAGTGGTATTCGCCGGTCTCTTTCAGCACCGATGTCATTTCGACACCATCAAGGCCGCAGGGAATTATGTAATTGAAGATACTCAGATCATTGTGAATATTTATAGCCATTCCGTGATATGTTATGAACTTCGAAACACGAACACCGATTGATGCAATTTTCCTGCCGGCCACCCACAGACCTGGATAACCTTTTCGCCTGCCGCTATAAACGGCTAACTCCTCAAGCAGCTCTATACCTATTTGTTCAAGCTCACTGACGTACTCGCTTATACCCAGCCCCAACCCTCTCAAGTTCATAATCGGGTAAAAAACTATTTGGCCGGGATTATGAGCTGTAGTACCACCGCCTCTCCGAATGTCAACAACATCGACCTGACGCTGTGTCAGAGTGCTTCGTGCAACCAGCAGCTTGTTGGCATTGTGCCGGGCACCGAGGGTAATGACAGACGGGTGTTCAACAATTAAAACGGTATTGGGTACTTTCTCCTGTTGTCTTTTTTGGCGTAGCTGATGCTGCAACTGCAGAGCTTGACGATAATCTGTCAGGCCGCTGTCACAAACGTCCAACTCAATAATTTGGGGCATTTGAGATGTCATTGTTCGGAGCGTTTCACATTTTTGGCAGATTATGCAGGCTCAGGCCGAAGGCATCTTCAGCGGCTTCCTTTAGCACCTCGGAAACTGTTGGGTGAGGGAAGCTTATTTCACTGACTTTTTCGCTGCTTCCTATAAGTGTTCGGGCCGCGGCAATTAACTCAGTAACCATAGCACCAACCATAGTAACACCGATTATCCTGTTTGTGGAATTGTTCTTTACGACAGTTATCCGGCCGGTAGTTTCGTTATGTGCGGCACTTCTGCCATTGGCCTTAAAGAATGCTTTACCCACAGAGATATCAAGGCCTTCGGCTTTGCAGGCCTGTTCGGTCTTGCCAACCGAGGCAATTTCAGGGAAGGTGTAAACCGCCCGAGGGATGAGGCAGTAATCGCCCATTTTTTCGTCGCCGCCGGTTGCATTAACTGCCGCTACTTGTGCTTCTGCAAAGGCCCCGTGAGCCAAAAAAGTCGTGCCGACAACATCGCCGACAGCATAAACTTCCGGTGCACTGGTCTGCATCTTTTCATCGACTTTTATTGCCGCCCCGGCCAGTCCTTGGGACTCCTTACGGAGTTCAAGGTCAAGGGAGTCAATTGTGTCTTTATCACAAACGGCTTTTCTGCCGATACAGACCAAAACTTTTTCTGCTTCAATTTCCTCCGTAAGGAGTCCCAAGGACTGGCCGCTCTGGCAGGTTATTTTCGCCGGTGAAGTCAATTTGTCAACCGAGGCAGCTTTTTGGCCTGTCAATACCTCGATCCCGAGCTTTTTGAACTCGCGTTCGAGCAGCCGGCTCACCCATTCATCTTCGGTGGCAATGAGTCTGGAAAGTGCCTCTATTATCGTAACCTTTGTTCCCATAACGGCATAAACACAGGCCAGCTCGCAGCCGATGACACCGCCTCCGATTATAACCAGTGATTGTGGTATTTCATCAAGCTCTAAAGCCTCTTTGCTGCTGATAATAGTCTGGCCGTCAAATGGCATTGTCGGAATCTCTATTGGTTTAGAACCGGTGGCAAGTATGATTTTGTCGGCTTCGAATTCAGTTTTTGCACCATCATTCCCGGCTGTAACTTTTCCTGGTGACCTTACAGTTGCGCTGCCTTGTATTATCTTTACCTGATGGCTTTGCAGCAGGTGGGTTAATCCTTTGCAAAAACCTGCTACTATTGCATCTTTTCTGGTCTGTATTGCCGGCCAGTTCGGCAAAGCCGATGTAACGTCAACACCCATCATTTTTGATAGCTTGATGAGCATTAAGGTCTGTGCACAAGCCAATAACGCTTTTGACGGTATACAGCCATAGTTTAAGCATGTCCCGCCGATTACTCCTTTTTCAATCACAGCTACAGTTGCCCCTCTTTGGGCACATCTGATAGCTGCGGCATATCCGCCCGTACCGCTGCCTATCACAACAACGTCAAACTTTTCCGCCATCATTAAAACTCCTTTTCGACCAGATTGTAAACAGATACAATTACTTCAGGAACAAAATAACACTACAGCACCATTTAAGATTTTGCAAATAAATATATCATTTCAGCTTCATCGATTCAAATCAATCAAATGCGCAGGAGAACGATTTGTATCTCGTATTTTGTATGTAGCTGGTTCTGGTTTCATTGCTTGCCGCGGCGCAGCGATCTATCGCGGCATAGCGTAACGACGCCGGAAGCGAAGACGGGTCAATGCGGTTACGGATATTCGACGAAGATGTTAACTAACTTTTACTTTTATCCCGCGGCTGCGCGCTGTATTTCTAAAAGTTGTCAGGGGCTTTGACTAAAAAACACGCCAAAGATTGGCACGGAAAAACACGGAATTTAACTTCATCAAAGGAATGTTTATGAAATTTTCCTAATCCGGAAAGGAGGGCAGCGATATGATGTAAAGCAGTGGCGGAAAGTTTTTGGTAATGCGAATCATTTGCGATGCCGGAAAGGAGGGGATTAAGAAAGGCAAAAGTAAAAAGTTAAAAGTAGTTAGTTGGAAGTAGTATTTTCGACAAGTCTTAGTAAAAAGTTAACGGAGAATTATTATGTTAAAAAAATCTATTCTTTTAATTTCTGTAGTTTTGATGTTAGCTCTGGCTGGTAATGCCTCTGCGTCGAAATGGTGGTGGGGCAATGTGGACAGCAACTGGTTTGAGCCGAACAATTATTCCGACAGTGCGGTTCCCACCAGTGCCGACGGCGTAAATATGTCCATATCAGATGTAGGTACGCACGATGCTTTAGTTATTGTCACAGGCCAGGACTGCGACTGTGCGTCAATGTGGTCCTACAACGAATTGAACAGCACCACCAAGTGGAGCATAACGGGCGGGAGCCTGACACTGCATGAAAGCTACTTGCTGTTGGGCAGCGGCAGTGCGAGCGGAGACTCAGTATTTGAGGTAAGCGGCGGCACTGTCAACGCCGATTATGATACCCGAGTCGGCAGATACCTTTCAGGGGGAAATAACGGTACCGGATACCTCAATATGACCGGCGGTACATTTAACACCGACGACCTTGTAATCGGGTCGGTTTCCGGTTGGTATGACGGCAAGGGCTATATAAACCTGAATGGCGGCACCATTAACGCAAATACGCTGGCGATGGAAGCGACCTGCATACTCGATATTACCGAAGGGACGTTGATAATCGACGGCAACGCGGTTAGTACGGTACAGGGATATGTCGACAACGGCTGGATAACTGCCTAT
>JAFGRL010000020.1 GCA_016935195.1 Sedimentisphaerales bacterium | reverse complement strand
TGAAAATAAAACAACTCAAAACAGGTGCAGCTGTCTTTTGTTACATATTGATCATGTGGGGATTATACATAATCCGGCTGCATAGCTTTTTGCTGTTTCATACAACAGTTGAGGTTTTCAGCGTTTGTGTAGCTTTTTCGATTTTCATGATTGTCTGGAACAGCCGTTTCTTTATTAGAAACGATTGTTTGCTTTTTATAGGAATAGCTTATTTGTTTGTAGGTGTTTTGGATTTTATCCATACTTTGGCCTATAAAGGGATGGGAGTATTTCCTGAATATGGTACAAACCTGGCTACTCAGCTTTGGATAAGTGCCCGCTATATGGAAGGACTCTCATTGCTTATTGCTCCATGGTTTCTAAAGCATAGGCTAAAGGTTCGTATTGCTTTACCGGTGTATTTATTAACTACCTGTCTTTTACTGCTTACCATTTTTTACTGGGGAGTATTCCCTGTTTGTTTTGTAGAACAGAGAGGCTTGACAGTATTTAAAGACGCAAGTGAATTTGTGATCATTGCCATTCTGGCTGCATCTTTAATCCTGTTTTTAAAAGAACGAAGCAAATTTGACGCTAAAGTAACTCGATGGGTATCATGGTCGATAGGACTAACGATGATATCAGAGTTAATGTTCACTATGTACACCGGGCCATATGAATCAGCTAATATGTTCGGTCATTTTCTCAAGCTTGTCTCGTTTTACTTTATCTACAAAGCATTAGTTGAAACAGGTTTAAAAGAACCATACAATTTACTCTTCAGGGAATTGAAAAAAAGTGAGCAGAATCTGCAAAAGGCTCGCGATGGACTTGAAGTTGAAGTAAAACAGCGTACTGCTGAGCTTTCTCAAAGTGAAGAAAGATTTCGGCTAATGGCTGAGACTATTCCAGATGTATTCTGGATGAGTACACCGGGGATTGAGAAAATGATCTATGTCAGCCCTGTCTATGAAAAAATATGGGGACGAACCTGCGAGAGTCTCTACAAATATCCAAAAGCATTCATAGAAGCTGTTCATCCAGAAGATATAGAGAACGTAAAGGCAACATTAAGTGATCATGCTAAGGGGTACTGGGATATTGAATACCGAATTGTACAACCAGATGGTTCAATTTGCTGGATAAGGGACCGCGGTTTTCCTATCCGTGATGAACACAATAATACCCGTATGATGACTGGCATAGCTACTGATGTAACAAAACGCAAGCAGATGGAGATCTCTGTTAAAGAATTAGCCAGGACTATGGATGCGTTTTTTGAGCACACGATTACGCCGATAGTATTTCTTGAGCGTAACTTTAATTTCATCAGAGTAAATCAAGCCTATGCAAGAGCTTGTCAGCGAAAAGTTTCAGAATTCATAGGGCATAACCTTTTTGAGTTTTACCCTCACAAGGAAAATCAGAAAATTTTTGAGCAGGTTGTTAAAACAAAAACACCATACCAAGCTTCTGAGAAAGCCTTCAATTTCCAAGATCATCCTGAATGGGGTATAACGTATTGGGACTGGACATTAGTACCGATTCTGGATAGTTCGGGAGAAGTCGAGTTTCTTGTATTTTCTTTGGAGGATGTTACTGATCACAAAAAGAGCCAGGACACCATTGTTTCCAAACAGGAACAACTTAGACGATTGTCTTCGGAATTATTGATGGTTGAAGAACAAGAGCGTCGTAAGCTTGCTATTGATCTTCACGATTCCGTGGGGCAGATACTGGCTTTTCTAAAAATAGAACTGGGAAATATGCTTCGATCCGAAATGCCCAGTGAATCAGTAAGAACATTGAAACAAATTCTTGAACATGTCAAAGAGGCAATTAAGCAAACACGTACTTTAACCTTTGAAATAAGTCCCCCTGAGCTTTACACTATCGGCTTGGAATCTGCAATTGAAGAATTACCTCGACGGTTTACCGAAGAACGAAATTTACAGTGTCGATTTGAGACAACTAACGAGCCTAAAGTCTTAAATGAACAAGTAAAGATACTTCTTTATCGTTCAGTACGGGAATTGCTTATAAATGTTCTTAAACACGCTAAAGCAACAATGGTTAATGTTACAGTAGGGAATGTTAACGACGATATTGAGATTACCGTTGAAGATGATGGAAAAGGCTTCGAGCCATCGGAATTTAATAAATCTCAAGGTGCAAAGTCAACTGGGTTTGGATTATTCAGTATTAGTGAACGTATGACAAATATTGGCGGTACACTTGATATTCAATCCAGCTATGATAATGGGACAAGGATCACATTAAGGGCACCGCTTGAGACCAAAGTACAGAAAAAGGAGTATTAAATTATGAGTTGCCGAATAATATTAGCCGATGATCACACGATTGTCCGTCACGGTTTAAGTAAACTGCTTGAGCAGGAAAAAGATATGGAAGTGGTCGCTGAAACCAAGGATGGCCTATCAACAGTAGAGCTAGTCAGAAAATTATCGCCGGATCTGGTAATAATGGACATAGGCATGCCTGATCTCAATGGTATAGATGCTACGCGCCAAATTCTTCGAGAATCTTCAAAAGTCAAAATCCTTGCATTATCTATGCATTCCAGTAAAAACTTCGTTATCCAAATGTTAAAGGCTGGTGCCTTAGGATATCTGTTGAAGGAATGTGCTTTGGAAGAGTTGACCATTGCAGTCAAGGCTGTTATGGCCAACAAAACATATCTAAGCCCATCTATAACCGACGTAGTCATTGAAAACTATGTGCGTCATTCCTCCGATGAGGATGATACAGCCTTCTCTGTACTATCCCAGAGAGAACGAGAAGTGCTCCAACTAATAGCTGAAGGTAATACAACTAAACAGGTTGCAAGACGTCTTCACATTAGCCCCAAAACCGTTGAGGGGCATAGGTTACGAATAATGGATAAGCTAAATATAGATAACATCGCTCAATTGACCAAATACGCCATCCAGGAGGGTTTAACTGCACCCGAACCATAATGGTACGTCTTAACTATCCTATTTAACAAGCCGTTTTTTTTAGGAAGATAAGCTTGTAAAAAACCATATAAAGCAATTCAGATACCCAAATCAAGTAATTTCCCTATTTCACTATTTATTCTTCGGACGTAGTTTATACTGTTTCCCGTCAGCAGAAATGGCACAAGTTAACGCCTTTGGTTAAGGAAGACCTTCAAGTGTTTTCCTGCATGCAGGAAAACACTTGAAATCGCAGATTTCAGCTCCATAATCTGGGTTCTTTGATCCAGGAAAGGAGCTTGAAATGACAAAATCAAAAGATGTTGTAAAGCAGATCAGGAAGGCTACCCGGTGAAAATTTTCTGCAGAAGAGAAAATCCGCATAGTTCTTGAGGGTCTGCGAGGCCAGATCGCTATTTCTGATCTTTGCAGACGGGAATCCATACCGGCTAGTGCCTACTACAAATGGTCAAAATCATTTCTTGAATCTGGTAAAAACGGCTTAACCCGTGCCGTTCTTCGTGATGCCACAACTGATGAAGTTAAGAAGCTGAAAAGTGAAAATGAGGATTTGAAAAAGGCTGTAGCTGAGCTGATGCTCGATAACATGCGATATAAAAAAAGTCTTGGCATGTAAGAGGAGGAGGTATCAAAGAATGAGCAGAAATGACAAGATGAAATTTATACGCCTTATTGAAGGCTCTAATTTGTGCATCAGTGATGCTCTGGCTAAATATGATGTGCCACGGAGCACTTACTATCGCTGGAAGCGAAAACTCAAGTCTCAGGGCATAAAAGGCCTGCAAGACAACAAGCCTTACAGGGCCAGAATATGGAACCAGATATTACCCTGGCAGCTTGATAAGATACTGGAGTATGCAACGTTTAATCCTGAATACTCCAGCAGAGAGATAAGCCTGTATATCACTGATAACGAAAGATTTAGCGTTTCTGAGAGTACTGTTTACAGGAGGCTTAAAGAGCTGGGGTTAATTCCTGAGCCGAAGATTAAAAGACTTCCTGCATCGGACGAATATCATACAAAGACAACCGGTATAAATCAGCTCTGGCAGATAGATGCTACATATTTGAAAGTTGACCGCTGGGGCTGGTTTTACCTGATCAGTGTACTGGATGACCACAGCAGAAAGATATTGGCCTGGCAGTTGAGACCGGCAATGAAGGCTGGCGACTTCAGCGATGTTGTTGAGCAGGCTTGTGAGTTTACCTGTATGCATAATGTTCCGGTCAATGACAGAACAAAGCTGCTTAGTGATAATGGCTCAGCTCTTGTCGGAAAAGATTTTGGCGATTACCTGGAAGCCAAAGGCATTGGGCATATATTTGCAGCACCATATCATCCGCAGACCAATGGCAAGATCGAACGGTATCACCGCTCGATGAAAGAAAAACTATTTTTGCATATCTGGGAATTGCCGGAAGAACTTGAAAACCAGATCGCCCGCTTTGTTCAATGGTATAACAAATGCAGGTACCATGAAGCCATTGGCAATGTCACACCTGATGATGTTTACTTCGGCAGGAGAGAAGAAATATTGGAAAGAAGACAACAGTTGAAAGCAAAAACAATTCTTGAAAGGAAAAGAATTAATTGTAAAATAATTGAAACCGGAGCTGAAATCGTCCTAATTTAAAAGCTGATTTGTCTCATTTTTGCTGAAGACGTACAGTGTGTTGTGAGAAATACCGTCTTTCCCTTCTTCTTCAGGCCCAGCAGGACATCCCACACCTCACGCCTTGCGCGGGGATCGAGCCCTGTCGTTGGCTCGTCAAGGAACACGACCTCGGGATTGTTCACGAGCGCAATC
>JAFGRL010000172.1 GCA_016935195.1 Sedimentisphaerales bacterium | reverse complement strand
TCGCAGTTTGATTTTTGAAAAGATACCATTTTTCGTTCTCTCAGGCGCTTCGAGTACTATCACCTTTATTGTCCAAAGAAGCGGCGGGGCAATAAAGACAACGGACGAACTGTCTTTCGGGATTCGTTTGGCCAACGCATTTATCTCTTACATAAGATACATCCACAAAATGCTCTGGCCGAGCCGATTGGTAATGTTTTACCCTTACCCTGAAGGGACTTTGCCCATCCGGCAGATACTTGGGGCAATAGTTCTGCTCTGTGCTGTAACTGCGCTTGTGTTATGGCTGGGCCGCCGGCATAAATATCTCTTAGTCGGCTGGCTGTGGTATCTTGGCATCTTAGCGCCTGTTATCGGTCTGGTGCAGGTGGGCAATCAGGCGATGGCCGATCGCTACAGTTATGTTTCTATCATTGGATTGTTCGTCATCGTGGCCTGGCTTTTGCCTACGAGCTTTGCCACAGGAACTTGCCGAAAGTTCATACTGGCTCTATCGGCAGGTATCATTCTTTCTGTCCTTACAGTGTGCACAGGATTTCAGATACGGCACTGGCGCAACAGCATAGCGCTTTTCAGACACGCACTTGAATCAACTGATAATAATTACATCGCTCACTGCTGCATAGCTGAACCGTTGCGTCAATCAGGGTATCTTGATGGGGCAATTTTTCACAATAAAGAGGCATTGCGAATCAGGCCTGATTATTTGGAAGCACATAACGGCCTGGCGATAGCATTATTTGAAAAGGGCTATCCTTCTGAGGCTATAACGCACTTCAGCAAAGCGCTTCAGATTGACCCAGGCTTTGTCGAAGCACGCGGAAATTTAGCCTCGGCTTTGGCCCGGCAGGGCAGGTTTGAAGAGGCTGTCAGCCAGTATCGCAAGGCTCTTGAGCTTATGCCTGATAACGCCACAATTCACAACGGCATCGGCGTGGCGCTTGGAAAAGTTGGACAGTACGACCAGGCCATCTTCCACTTTCGTCGTGCACTGCAGATTAATCCTGACTTTAGCGACGCCCGCAATAATCTCACTTACACCCTCTCCCGCCAACGTAAAGCACGATAAATCAGATGTTACAGAGTGTCAGTTGACTTTACCCACAATAAGGGTTGCGTTGTGGCCGCCAAAGCCGAGAGAATTGCTCAAGGCAATATTAACTTTCACCTGGCGGGCCTTTAGGGGTACAAAATCCATTTTAAGGTCGCACCGCGGGTCCTGGTTTTCTAAATTGATGGTGGGAGGAATGAGTGAGTCGTTGATTATCTTGACGCAGATGATTAACTCTACTGCGCCGCTTGCTCCAAGCAGATGGCCCAGGCAGCTTTTAGTAGAACTGACGGGTAATTTATAGGCGTAATCACCGAATACAGACCTGATGGCTGCGCTTTCAGCGATATCGTTTAGCTCGGTACCTGTTCCATGTGCATTGATATAATCGACCTCTTCCAGCTCAATAGCGGCATCATCAAGGGCCAGCTTCATTGATTTTGCAGCTCCTGAACCATCCGGCAGCGGTGCGGTAATATGATAACCATCATCGGTGGCTGAATATCCTAACAGCTCTGCATATATGTTTGCACCTCTTTTTTTTGCGTGTTCGTACTCTTCTAATATCAACACCCCGGCACCTTCGGAAAGGACAAAGCCATCTCTGTCTTTATCAAAGGGTCTTGAGGCGGCCTGTGGATTGTCATTGCGTGTACTAAGAGATCTTGCGGCACAAAAAGAGGCTAATCCTATGGGAGTCAGGGCTGCTTCGGAGCCGCCAGTTATCATAATATCACTTCTTCCTGCGAGAATATTGCAGTATGCTTCGCCGATGGCGTGGCTGCCGCTGGCACAGGCGCTAACGACACAGATGTTTGGGCCTTCGAGACCAAAATGAATTGCGATATTGCCGCTTGCGGCATTTCCCATCAGCTTTGGCACACAAAACGGTGAGACTTTTCTTGGGCCTTTTTCCAAAAGTCTTATGTGCTGCTCTTCGATTTCCTTGATTCCACCAATTCCTGTTCCTATGATGACTCCGATTCTAAAGGGGTCTTCCTTGGAAAAGTCAAGCCGGCTGTCGTCTGCCGCCTGGATTGCCGAAGTAAGGGCAAGCTGGGTGAAACGGTCCATTCGCTTGCTTTCGCGCTGGTTGATGAACTTGGTTGGCTCGAAGCTTTTTATCTCTCCGCCGAAAGTAACCGTATATGCACTTGCATCGAAGGACTCGATGTGAGAGATTCCACTTTTGCCCTGGCAAAGCGCAGAATACAAACGCTCAACAGACTCTGCCAAGGCAGTGACACAGCCCAAACCCGTAATAACGACTCGTCGCTTACTCATTGCTCAGCTTGTCTGTTACTGCTTGCCTTTGGACTGGATTATGTTGACAATGTAATCAACGGCGGCACCGACTGTTTGGATTTTTTCAGCTTCCTCATCGGGGATGCTCATATTGAACTCGTCTTCGAACTCCATAACAAGCTCGACCGTGTCCAAAGAATCGGCGTTTAAATCATTGATGAAGGATGTTTCGCGTGTTATTTCAGACTTATCCACACCCATCTGTTCGCTTATAATTTCGACAACCTTCTTTTCAACTGACTGAACATCAATCTGATCAGCACTCACTTGTTTTTTCCTCCAAATAAAATCTATCTGTCGGTATCAGAGTTAACTATGTGCCTAAATATCAGCATTTATCAATAACCTGCCTTTTAACAGGGAGGTATAGTACTTGCCAATCTCCGGTACTACAAACATTTTTTTTATTTTTTTTACCCTTTTTCCTGAAACTTTAAGCCCAGCTCCAAGTGCAACTTACAGACACAGCACAACGTAAAGACTACAGCGCCAAGGCATATCAAGACATCCGTACGCAGCCCAGCGGCCTTGCCGCGAATCTCTCTTTCCAGGCCAATAGCTGCACCAAAGACAACAGATAAAATAAGGCTGACAATATCCCCTGGCCAGGCCATAGCTTTACCTTTCTATTAAAGTTTCATCTACCTTCATCCCGAAATGCCTGCCGGCCTTTTCGATATGACCAAGCACCTTATCGCCGGGCTTGAGCGCAGTAATAGAAATAGCTTTACCATCGGGGCTAACAAGCCGAATAGTCTCGGCATTTTGCATCACAAGGCTTATCGGCATACCTTCTGCCTCGGCCTCAACAAGAATCATAGGCCTTTTTTCTATCTTGTTTCTGCCTAAATATGCAGCTTCGCTTTTGCCCCGGTAATCAACCAGCATAACTTCGTCACCAGCCTTTAAGTCCGCAAGGTATTTGGTCTTGCTCTCCGACGTCAGTGTATAAGCATGCACAGCACCGGCATTGACACGAAATGGCCGGGATGCAACATAAGGATTATCGATAGATTCTGAATGCACCAAGAAAAAACCCGAGGCCGTGTTGCCAACCAGCATACCTTCGCCCAAACCCATTTGCGTGCAAGTATCAAGGCAGGCTCTGTCACCCATACCAAGCTGTTTTACCTTTGTTATGACAGCTTCAACAAGGTCAACTTTTTCGCTTATGCCGTGAACGATTTCAGCCGCCTTTTTAATTTCATTTATGTTCGTGGTTTTTAGAACAACGCCGTCAACGCCCTTTTCAAGTATCTCGACCATAAGCTTTGCCTGCCTGCTGTTTTCGACCTGGACCATAATATTTTTGCCCCGCCGTGCCAGCAGATTCTCAATTGGTATAATCGTCCAGTTTAACATCTTCAGCACAACGATTTTATCCCCCGGCACAGCCGCTGCTTTATCTTCGTCAGCTTTGTCGGCTATATCTATGAACTCAACATCGCTGCCGGGCACTATATCGCCATTTTTTTCAACCGTCTTGATTTTGCCAAACTCGCGGACAGTCTCACTTTTACCATCCGGCAAAACCACCGCCTCGGCCCCGCTCTCCAGCGCCGATATTACGACCCCTTTATTATAAGGAACCGCACTTACCCACAATTTCTTCATAGAATTTATCCCTTAGTTGTTTTACCCCTGCAAAATTACTTTAGCCTCTCAATATTGCTACAGCTTCCTCGATGCTAGTGCCTTTGTGACGCATTTTACAAAATATGGCCTAAGTTTTCCTGCTTTTCTTTCGCATTTTTTTTATTGCTTCAAGCTGCAACAACGCCTCTTTTCATACACGCTTTGACCTGCGAAGCGCATTAAACAAATCGAGTGCAATCTGATGTCTCCCTGATGCGCTCGGCCGGTGTTCTATTTAAATTTGCCGTCAGCATCGGGATATCAATACCGTAATCCTCCGCTGCTTTAATTGGGTCTTTTAGGCGATTAGAGGGGGAATTCCCGACGGTTTTGTTTTTTCGCTGCCTCATTTTTTGAGCATTTTAATAGCGTCTTCGACGCTGGCACCTTTGTGAACCATCTTGCAAAGAGCACCGACTATTCTGTCCGGTTTTTCGTGCTGAAAGGCGTTTCGGCCAATCGATACACCCATGGCACCGGCCTTAAGTGCGCCATCAACCATCTTGAATATTTCTTCATCACTGCCCATCTTCTCGCCTCCGGCAATGACAACCGGCACAGGACAGCCCTGCACCACCTCACTGAAGCTCTCTGTGCTGCCGGTATAGACAACCTTGACAATATCAGCTCCTAATTCGGCACCCACCCTGGCTGCGTGCTTGACATTTTCAGCATCATATTCGTTTTTAATCTTCGGCCCACGAGTGTACATCATCGCCACCAACGGCATCTGCCATTCAAGGCACTGTTCGCTGACAAAACCTAATTGTCCTAACATCTCTTTATCGGTTTCAGCGCCCAGATTTATATGCACACTAACCGCATCAGCCCCTAATTTTATTGCTTCTTCGACGCCGCAGACAAGCTCCTTTGCATTCGGGTCAGGACTTATTGACGTCCCTGCCGAGAGGTGAATAATCAGTCCAACATCTTTTCCTGCACCTCTGTGGCCTGCACGAACCATTCCTTTGTGCATAAGTATTGCGTTTGCTCCTCCGGCAACTATCCTGCTGACTGTAGTACGCATATCTGCCAATCCTGCGATAGGCCCGACCGAAACACCGTGGTCCATCGGCACAATCACGGTCTTGGCAGAGTCGCGGTCGACTATTCTTTCCAGCCTTATCTTTTTGCCTATCATTACAAATCTCCAACCCAAAAAGTGTAAAATGCAAAATTGCTCAAGTTTTGAATTTTAAGCTATGGTTTTCAGCTTTTAGTTTTGAGTTTTCAGTTTCTTGTAATCTACCCAAGACAGCTCAAAACACAAGAAAAAAATAGTATTCGTATTTTAAGCCTTAGATATAGCATTTCCTTTCAAAAATCACAGGGATTAGCAAAACTTCAGGAAATGTACAATTCCGACTGAGGCATTACAATACACAAGGCTCCGGTTTCAGAGTTTATCTCATAGTCGAAATATTTAAAAAAAGCCGCGTTAGCTTAGAGCCTTTCTTTTTTTGGCAACCCAGCTTTTTATCTTTGCTGTAGAAAATGTATTCAGGATATTTTCTTTTGTTGCCCAGCCCCGTGTAGCGGTGGCCACTCCGTATTTCATAAGTGCAAGGCCTTCGATGCTATGAGCGTCGGTTCCAATTTCCAATTTGACTTTTGCATCAATTGCCATTCTGCAGTGAATGTCCTTTAGGTCCAGTCGCCAGGGGTTTGCATTGATCTCCAGAGCAGTTGAAGTTTCTGCGGCGTGCTTTATCACAGCAGCAATATCTATATCCATCGGTTCCCGCTGGCCGATTAGCCTGCCGGTCGGATGAGCAATGCAATTGACGAATGGGTTGTCCATAGCCTTTAATGTCCGCTTGGTAACTTTTTTGCGTGAGCTTGCCAGGCCTGAGTGTATTGCGGCGATTACGAAATCCAAATCACACAGCAGCTTGTTGTCGAAATCCATGGAACTGTCCGCAAGGATATCAACTTCTGCACCTGCCAGGATAGTTATGCCCTTTATTTGCTCATCGAGCTTGCGGATTTGCTTTATTTGATTGACTAGCCTTTTGGGCGATAAGCCGTTGGCAATTGTCGATGATTGAGAGTGGTCTGTTATGCAGATATATTTGTAACCTAAAGTTTTTGCTGCTTCGGCAATTGCGCTTATGCTGCAGTTTCCATCTGATGCATTTGTGTGAACGTGTAAGTCGCCTTTTATATCATTCAACTTGATTACACTCGGCAGTGAATTGATCTTTGCAGCTTCGACCTCGCCGCGGTCTTCGCGCAGAAGCGGATTGATGTAGTCCAGGCCTAACTTCTGGTAGATTTCTTCTTCGATAGGCCCTGCGAGGATTTTGTCTTCTTTGAATAGGCCGTACTCGTTTAGTTTGAGTTTTGCTTTTACGGCTATTTCTCTAAGCCTGACGTTGTGCTGTTTTGAGCCGGTGAAGTATTGTGCTGCCGCTCCGAAACTTTCTTTGGGCACCACACGTACATCGACGTGGACGGGGGCAGCTTCGGCGTCTATCATCGCTGAGCCTTTTGTAGGCCCGGCTGCAATAACTTCCTGCACAAATGGTGCCTCTGTAAAGGATTGGATGATTTCTTCGCCTTTTTTGGAGGCAACAAGTATGTCAACGTCCCCGATTGTTTCGGCGTAACGTCGCAGGGAGCCGGCAGTCTGGATATTTTGTATTCCGCCAATACTTGATAGAAAGTTGCTGACGATATCCGCTGCTGCACCGGCCTGGTCGATACGGATTCTGCCGGTTGATTTCTCCAGAAAGTTTATACCCCTGGCGATGGCAGCTGCCTTTTTTTCTCCAAAGCCGGACAGTTGTGCAACTGAGCCGGACTCAATGGCTTTTTTCAATTCGCCAATTTTAGTAACTTTTAGTTTTTCATAGACTACTTTGACGCCTTTTGGGCCCATACCCGGTATTGTCAGCAGCTCAAGCAGCGTCGGCGGGATTTTAGCCAGGAGTTGCTGGTGAGCCGTTATTTTGCCGGTTTTCACAAACTCCTGGATTTTTGCCAGACTTGATCTACCCAAGCCCGGGATTTTTTCTAATTGGCCGGCGGCCAGCATAGTTTCGACGTCGCTGGGAATATCGGAAATTATCCGACCAACCTTACGATAGCTGTTAATGCGGAAGCGGTCATCTCCCAGAATCTCCATAATATCGGCCATTTGACCGAAAAGTTGGCTTATAACGATGTTCTTCATAGGCTTGATATGTTAGTATTCAATCGATTAAAATGATAACAGTAAAATGCGCTAAATGTAAGAAGAAAATATTTAAGTATGTGAAGATCGGAAAGGGCAAATTATGGCACTGCTGGAAGGACAGAATAATCGAAGATAACTCGATTCGAGATGAAGATGAAATTAAATGTCGATGCGGTAATTTAGTTGGTATTGATGAAGGGAAATGGATTAAGATGAAACAGCATTCTTTTACATACTCCGGCGTAATAAGGAAATGAAAGAGGTAAACCATAACCGCACTTATTGTGGTGAGTATTTACGGCCATTTAATACTACAACGCTACTTACATCGTAAGAATTGGTTTTTACGGACAGAAAATCAAAGATTAAAAATTAACCCCTTAGGGGGCAAATTGCAAAATGACATATTAAAAATCAAAAATAACATAAG